>NZ_CAKQVD010000016.1 GCF_934277605.1 uncultured Anaerotignum sp. | reverse complement strand
GACGGTTAAGACCTAAGCGGTCGATGGTACTTGGTGGGCAGCTGCCTGGGAGAGTAGATGGTTGCCGGAATCCAATTAGAAAAGTAGAATCGCAAAAGCGGTTCTATTTTTTTTGTCTGAAAAAGTATAAAAAACCATAAAAAAAAGAAATCCCTTGCGTTGAAAAGGGATTTCTTTTTATGCGCATTTTTTATTTTGCGGTAATATTTCTTGCTACATGGACACCGCTTGCGGAGGCATGAGAAAGAGAATGTGTGATGCCACTGCCGTCGCCGATGATATACAGCCCATCATAGCGGCTCATAAGCTGTTCATTGACTGCAACCTCCATATTATAGAATTTTACTTCTACACCATAGAGGAGGGTATCATCATTTGCTGTACCGGGTGCAACCTTATCGAGTGCATAAATCATTTCGATAATACCATCCAACAGGCGTTTTGGCAGAACCAAGCTTAAGTCGCCGGGGGTTGCATTCAATGTAGGTGTAACGAAGGATTCCTCTATACGCTTTGGTGTGGAACGGCGTCCACGAATCAAATCGCCGAAGCGCTGCACAATTACACCGCCGCCCAGCATATTGCTCAGGCGGGCAATGGATTCGCCATAGCCATTGGAATCCTTGAAGGGCTCAGAGAAATGCTTGGCAACCAATAAAGCGAAGTTTGTATTGCCTGTTTGCAGGGCGGGATCCTCATAGCTATGCCCGTTTACTGTGATAATGCCGTTGGTGTTTTCATTTACAACGGCCCCTTTGGGATTCATGCAGAAGGTACGCACCTTATCTCCGTATTTTTGTGTGCGATATACAATCTTACTTTCATAAAGCTCATCTGTGAGATGAGAGAACACCTCCGCAGGCAATTCCACACGCACACCCAAGTCTACACGATTGGATTTTGTGGGGATTTCCAGTTCATTGCAAATGCGCTCCATCCATTTGCTGCCACTGCGCCCAACAGAGATGATGCAGTTCTCGCAGGAAAAGCTATCCTTTTCGCAATTTACGGAATAGCCATCTGCCAAAACCGTTATGGAGTTGACAGGTGTATCAAAGAAAAAATCAACCTTATCCTTTAGACGTGCATAAAGATTTTCCAGCACAATATAGTTTACATCCGTACCCAAATGACGCACAGAGGCATCCAGAAGGTGCAGGTCATTTTGGATGCAAAGCTTTTTAAACTTTGTGCCGGCGGTGGAATACAGCTTTGTGCCGGCACCGCCGTAACGCATATTGATGGAATCGACATACTGCATCAAATCCAAGGCACGGCTTTTGCCGATATATTCATATAATGTGCCGCCAAAATCATTTGTGATATTATATTTACCATCGGAGAAGGCACCGGCACCGCCAAAGCCACTCATAATGCTGCAGCTTTTGCAGCTAACACAGCTTTTGATTTTATCTCCGTCGATGGGACAGTGCCGTTTTTCGAGAGCGTGGCCTGCTTCGAAAACAGCAACCCTCAAATCAGGCTTTTGCTCCAGCAGTTCGTAAGCGGCAAAAATACCGCCGGGGCCTGCACCGATAATAATGACATCATAATTCATTCTTTTTCCTCCTTTATAACTGGCTTTATAACTGAACAGTTGTCCAATCCTCACAATTCCAAACCTCTGTCACAACATCTCGATAAAATTCCGGCTCATGACAAATCAAAAGAATACTGCCCTTATATGCCTGCAAAGCATGCTTTAATTCTTCCTTTGCATCCACATCCAAATGGTTGGTTGGCTCATCCAGCAGAAGAACATTGGTTTCGGTGTTGATGAGCTTGCAAAGGCGTACCTTTGCCTGCTCGCCGCCGCTGAGCACCTTTACCATGCTTTCGATATGCTTGGTGGTTAAGCCGCATTTTGCCAAGGCAGAACGAACCTCATACTGTGTGAAAGAGGGAAATTCCTTCCAAATTTCGTCAATACAGGTAATGTTTTCGGTATATTTCTTCTCCTGCTCGAAGTAGCCTGTGAAGAGATAATCACCCAATTCTGTTTTGCCGCTGAGGGCGGGGATTTCCCCGATAATACTTTTCAGAAGGGTGGTTTTCCCAATGCCGTTTGCACCGACCAAAGCGATTTTTTGTCCACGCTCCATGGAAAGCGTGAGTGGCTTGGAAAGCGGTCTGTCATAGCCGATAACCAAGTCCTTTGTTTGAAAAATATATCTGCCTGCGGCACGAGCCTCCTTGAAGTGAAATTCGGGCTTGGGCTTTTCCTTCGCAAGCTCGATGACATCCATCTTATCCAGCTTTTTCTGGCGGGACATTGCCATGTTTCTTGTGGAAACCCTTGCTTTGTTTCTGGCAACAAAATCCTTTAAGTCCTCGATTTCCTGCTGCTGCTTGCGGTAGGCAGCCTCAAGCTGTGCCTTTTTCATGGCATAAATCTCTTGGAATTTATCATAATCCCCGACGTAGCGTGTCAGCTCTGCATTTTCCACATGATAAATCAGATTGACAACACTGTTCAGGAAGGGGATATCGTGCGAAATCAGGATAAACGCATTTTCGTAATCAATCAGATAGCGTTTCAGCCATTCGATGTGGCTTTCGTCTAAGTAGTTGGTTGGCTCGTCCAGAAGAAGAATATCCGGCTTTTCCAGCAGCAGCTTACCCATTAAGACCTTGGTTCTTTGTCCGCCGGAAAGCTCGGTCACATCCTTATCCATGCCGATTTCCGTTAAGCCGAGCGCACGCCCGATTTCCTCCACCTTGGAATCAATGATATAAAAATCGTGCTGCTCCAAGGCTTCTTGGATACTGCCGGTTTCCTCCATCAAAAACTCCATACGCTCTGCATCTGCTTCAGCCATTTCGGCATAGTAGGCATTCATTTGTGCCTCCAGGTCAAAGAGATAGCCGAAGGCGGATTGTAAAATATCCCGAATGGTTTGTCCCTTTTCCAGAACGGTGTGCTGATCCAGATAGCCGACACGGACATTTTTGCTCCATTCGATTTTGCCCTCATCGGGCATCAGCTTTCCTGTGATAATATTCATAAATGTGGATTTGCCTTCGCCGTTTGCCCCCACAAAGCCAACATGCTCTCCCTTCAAAAGACGGAAGGATACATCTTTATAAATGGCTCTGTCGCCGAAGCCATGGCTAAGCTTTACTACATTTAAAATGCTCATGTATTTTTCTCCTTATGCTTCGTGTTTTCCTGTTAATAGCTGTTCTAATACTTTTGCTGCGCCAAACGCATTGCAGTCATCTGCAATCCAATCTGCCGCCGCCTTAATATGCGCCTCGCCGTTTGCCATGGCAACGCCAACACCTGCAAAACGGAGCATTGGCAAATCGTTATCGCTGTCTCCCATGGCAAGCACATCTGTTGGCTGAATATCAAGATGGGCGCAAAGGGTTTCCAACGCTCTCGCCTTTGTTGCATTGGGAGAGGTAATCTCGATATTTTGCGGTGTGGAGGCAGTGACGGAGCAAAGACCGAGTGTCTTTAATTCCTCCCAAACCGTTTTCCGCAGCTCCATATCCTGAAAAATAAGATTGATATTTTCCAAAACGGCATGGTTTTTCTGCATTTCCTCCCAGAAATTTTCCACAGGCGTGCGGGTTTCCAGAATATAGCGGACGTGGCTTTCTGTCAGTGTATAGGCAGAAAGATTTTCAAAGACGCTTTTTGCGATATAGGCCTTGCCGTGAATAAAATATTCTGTAATCACAGGCAGTCTTTTCGCAATAGGCAAAACAGCATCCACAGCCTCCGGCAGCAACGGATTTTCGATGATATTCTTCTTTTGCAGTGCATCATAAATGGCTGCACCGTTGCTGGTTATGACATAGCGCAGAAAGGGCAGAGCCTTGATTGCCGAAGGCACAGTGCTGAACGGACGGCCTGTGGCAGGCACAAAATAAATGCCCTGCGCATTGATTTGCTCCAACGCTTGATATAAGCGAGGGGTTATTTCCTTGTTTTTATTCAGTAGGGTGCCATCCAAATCGGAGGCAATCAGTTTAATTTTCATAATCATTTCACCTGCCCATCTTTTCTATTCTATCAGATAAAGGGACGCTCCACAATAGATAAAAAACAGCTTTTTTCGGGGAAAATACCGCTTTGCCGTTTGGTGTGTATTTCTCTGGTAAAAGGCGGGCAGATGTGATATGCTAACAACAGAAACGGAGGGATGGACATGGTTTTTACACCATTTAAATTGAGAGAAGTGGAATTGAAGAATCGCTGGATTATGCTTGCCATGCACACAGGCTTTGCAGCAGGAAATGCTTTGACAGAGCGGGATTATGCGTTTTATGAGGAGCGTGCAAAGGGTGGTGCGGCTGCGGTAACGGTTTTGCTTGCTGTCAACGAGGCAGGTGCATTGAAGGGAATGTATGATGCAGAAACGGTGGAGCGGGAAAGCCTAAGAACCCTATCAGACCGTTTGCACACGCAGGATTGCAAATTGATTGTGCAGCTCTTCCATTGCGGGCGAAACGAAAGCGGAAAAAATCATGGGGAAAAGCCCCTGCTGGCACCCTCTGCCGTGGCTTCTCCGATTTTTCGGACAGAGCCGCAGGAAATGACGGCGGAGGATTTGGAGAAAACGAAGGAGGCCTTTGCCTCTGCGGCAAAGCTGTGCAAGGAGATTGGTGCGGATATTGTGGAGGTCAGCGCTTCTGCGGGCTATTTGCTTTCCGAATTTTTCTCTCCCATTACAAATTTGCGGAAGGATGCCTATGGCTATGAAGCAGAAAATGGCATAACATATCCAATGGAGGTTTTGGCGGCAGTGCGTGCGGCAGTCGGGGAAATGCCGATTTTGGTTAAGGTTTCTGCGGCGCAGATGGTTGAGGGCGGCTATGAATTGGCAGATACGCTCCGTTTTTGCAAGAAAGCCGAGGAGGCAGGCTCGATTGACGGCGTAACCGTTACAGGCGGCTGGCATGAATCCCCTGTGGAGCAGATTTCCTATCATGTATCGAAGGGGGCGTATGCACCGTTTGCGGGCATTTTGAAAAAATACTTAACGGTGCCTGTCATTGCCTGCAACCGTATCCATGACTTAGAAACGGCTGAGCGAATTTTGGCAGAGGGGCTTTGCGATTTATGCGGAACGGCAAGAGCCTTTTTGGCAGATGCGGCATTTGTAAATCGCTTGCGGGAAGGGAAGCCCTATTTGCCTTGTCAGGCATGCAACAAATGTATTGCGGCGGTGCTGAAGGGGAAGGAGCTGTTCTGCGCCTTTCATCCGGAGGCGGGCAATGAGGCCTTTGAGCAGGAACGCAGAAAAATTGCAACCAAAAAGGAATGTATTGTGATCGGCGGCGGCCCTGCCGGCATGGAGGCGGCGAAGAAATCCGCAGAAAGAGGCTTTGTGACAACGCTTTTGTGCAGGGAAAAGGAGCTGGGCGGACAGCTTCGTTTGGCGGCTTTGCCCCCGAAAAAAAGCGGTCTGCTGCAATATATTGACTATATGAAAGCAACCTTAGCGGAATTGGGTGTTACCGTTTTGACAGAAACAGAGGCAACACTCGACTTTATAAAGGAAAGGAATCCTTATTTTACGGTTTTGGCAACCGGCAGTCAGCCCGAAAAGCAAGTGATTGAGGGCTTGGCGGAGGAAAACTATTTTACGGCGCAGGAGGTTCTGCAAATGCCGGAGGAAAAAATCACGGCTCTGCTGGAGGGGGATACAGTCATTCTCGGCGGCGGTGCGGTTGGCTTGGAAACAGCGGCATTTTTGGCGGAGCGTCTGCCGAAGGACAGCGAGGAATCCAAAATCAAAATCATTGAGCCGAAGGAGAAAATGGGCATGGATTTGGGTGCAATGGCAAGACCCTTGCTCAATGAGCTGAAGAAAAGAAACGTGAGCTTTTTGACAACCACCACCGCAGCCTTGATGGAGGATAGAAAGCTATATGTGAAAATCGGCGCAATGACGATGTTTGTTTCTGCGGATACGGTCATTTGGGCAGGCGGCAATGAGCCTGTTGTGGATACGGAGCTGACCATGTGGCTGATGGATGAGCGGATGAGCTATGCCGTTGTGGGAGATGCCAATGAAATCGGCGATGGCGGCAGTGCAATTCAGGATGCGTATAAACTGTTCACGCATTTATATCTTGCATGACAAGATTTGTGGATATTGTATTCTTTTATCATTGAGAAAAAATATTTTTCGGTAGATATTGCCAAGTGAAAGACATTGTGCTATATTTAGAACAAGTATTGAATAGTTGCCAAGGAAAAGAAAAAATCGCAGTGCTTCTCCGTCGGCAATGAAAAAATGCTGAGCTATATCACATTTTTCTTGGAGGAAAGGAAGCGGAATTTTATGGATTTTATCAGAAGAACATGGGCGGAAGTTGACTTAGATGCACTGGATTATAATATCAAGAGTATCAAATCTAAAATGGAACCTGAGCATAAGGTTATGGGTATCGTAAAGGCAGACGCCTATGGCCATGGTGACGGCTTTGTGGCACGCAAGCTGCAGGCAGGCGGCTTCGACTGGTTTGGCGTTTCCAACATCGAAGAAGGTATGAGCCTGAGAAATGAAGGCATCACAAAACCCATTCTGGTTCTGGGCTATACACCTGCAAGCTGTGTTGAAATTCTTTGCCAGCAGAGCATTACAAATGCCATTGTTGGTATGGAACATGCAAGAAGCCTTCAAGAAGCGGCAGCGGCAGCAAATGTTGTTGTGGAAGGTCACATCAAGCTGGATACAGGGATGACTCGTGTTGGCTTCCAGACAGATGATGCAGATTTTGAACAGTCCTTGAAGGATATTATCGAAGTGAGCAAGATGCCGAACGTAAAGATTACAGGTATCTTTACACACCATGCGGTAGCTGACTCCTATACAGGCGATAACCCCGATTTCACAAGAATGCAGTTTGCTCGTTTTGATAAAATGGTAACAGCATTGCAGGATGCAGGCGTACACGTTGGCCTTCGTCACTGTGCAAACAGCGCAACCACAATCGCTTATCCCGAAAGACATATTGATATGTGCCGTTCCGGTATCATTACATACGGTATGCTGCCCTCCGGTGAATGTGAAGGCATGATTGACCTGAAGCCCTTGATGACAGTGAAATCTACCATCGGTTTGGTTAAGCATGTTCCCGCAGGCTCTCAGCTTTCCTATGGCAGAACCTACACAGCAGAAACAGACAGAAGAATCGCAACCATCCCTATCGGCTATGCGGATGGCTATAACAGAGCATTGTCCAATCAGGCAAAAATGATTGTTCATGGTAAATATGCACCCGTTGTTGGCCGTGTTTGCATGGACCAGCTGATGATTGATGTTACGGATATTCCCGAAGCAAAAATGGGGGACGAAGTTATCGTTGTTGGTACAGACGGCGACAAGCACTTCACATTTGACGATATGGCTGCAATCCTTGGCACAATTAACTATGAGTTGCCTTGCGTTTTGACAAAACGTGTTCCCCGTGTTTATAAAGAAAACGGCGAAATCGTTGGTATTGTAGACCACGTTCTGCATCAGTACAGATAAAAAAATAAAAGGCGAAACAGCCTAAAAAACGCCGGTTCCGACGAAGGTCGGTTCCGGCGTTTTCTGTTTTCCTTTTTTGATTGTGTTGAAGTGATTTCTTTTTTTATCAGAAAAATCAGAATTTATTGGTGTGGATTTTGTTCATAAATTTGCTTTAAGCAGTTTTTTCTTTCCCAAAGAATATAAAGATAAGGGAACTAATCAATAGCATATATGGATAGAACAGCATGGGAATGATGTCAAATGCACTGACTGTTTCACCTAAACTGGATGCGGCGGAAATGGCAACGAGCATTTGTGCGCCATAAGGGATGATGCCTTGGAAAACACAGGAGAAGGTATCCAAAATGGATGCGGCTTTCTTGCTGCTGATGCCATAGTCCTTGGACATTTCCTTTGCAATGGGGTTTGCCATAACGATAGCAACGGTATTGTTTGCAGTTGCAATATCCATCAGGCCAACCAATAAGCCCATGCCGAGCAGTCCGCCTCGTCTGCCCTTGAATACCTTTTTAATCCAATGCAGCAAAGCGGCAAAGCCGCCGTAATCCTTGATTAACGCACAGATTGCGGCAACCAAAATGGCAACCATACTGGTTTCAAACATTCCGGCTGCACCGGCGCCCATGTTTCCGAGCAAATCTGTCGGGATAATCATGCCTGTTGCAATCATAATTGCGGAGCCGCTGATGACACCGATAATCAGCACAAGGAATACATTTAAACCAACAATACCCCCGATTAAAACTAAAATATAGGGAATGGTCTGAATCAAATGATATTCCTCTGCAACGAAGCCGCCGTTATAATTTTTTACGGATAAGGTAAAAATAATGAACAGGCTGACAAGTGCCGCAGGGAGCGCAATAAAGAAGTTTTCTCTGAATTTATCGGTCATTTTACAGCCTTGGCCGTTGCAGGCCGCAATGGTTGTATCAGAAATAAAGGAGAGGTTGTCTCCAAACATTGCGCCACCCATGACAGAGGCAATGCAAAGCGGTACGGCAAAGCCGGAGGCATTGGCAACAGCCAAGCCAATGGGAACAATCAGTGTGATTGTACCAACGGAGGTACCCATTGCAAGAGAAACCAAGCAGCTTACAATAAAAAGCACAACAACCGCAAATTTCGGCGGAATCAGGGACAAAATAAAATAAGCAACACTGTTTGCGGAGGATCTGCCGACAACGCCTACAAAGATTCCGGCCAACATAAAAATCAGAATCATTGTGACAATGTTTGGATCGCTGATTCCCGTACCCATGATTGCAAGCTTATCATTTAACGAAACAGCACGATTTTGCAAGCAGGCAACCAGCAGAGCGAACAGGAATATTACAACAACAGGGATTTTATAGAACCCCATTTCAATTTTTAGGCCATATTCAAACGATATGCCAAGCCCTAAATATAAAACAACAAACATAAGTATAGGGAGTAAGGCTCTCCCATTTCTTTTTTCCATTTACCTCTTCCTTTCCATAGTATGACTCTTGAACTCGCCACATCAGAATTTATCGGCCTCATAAATGAGAAATTAAAATTCTGAATCACGTCTATTCTTGAGAATACTCTAAAGAGTAACACAAATCAAGTGGTTTTCTTATTTTTGTGAATCTCAGCACGAAAAATGATGAATTCCTTTTTCGTTTGGTTTGACTAATGCAGGTGCTTCGGGTACAATATACTGATATGGTAATTTGCAAAAATAATCGCAGAAAGGGTTTGAAAATATGAACAATTCTTTTTTGGTAATACTTCTGGGGCTTCCCGGTATTCTTGTGGCAACGACAATCCATGAGTTTGTCCGTGCCTTGACCTCAGCGGCCTTGGGGGACAATTATCCCAAAAGCCAAGGCAGAGTGACGCTAAACCCCATCAAGCATTTTGAGCCCATTGGCTTTCTGATGATGCTTTACAGCGGCGGCTTCGGTTGGGGCAAGCCTGTGGAAACGAGTGCGTTGTATTATAAAAACAGAAAAAGAGATACGCTTTTGGTGGCAATTTTGCCCACAGTGGTCAATTTGATATTGGGGGTTGCTGCGCTTGGGTTTTACATCGCCTTCCAAAGCAGAGGGTACAGCTTTATTCTTTGCACGCTGTTTCATTATCTGGCATATTATAATGTTGGCTTGGCAATATATAATGTTTTGCCTGTGGCACCCATGGACTGCACAAAGGTGTTGGCGGTGCTGATGCCTGCAAATCAATATTTTAAATATATGCAGAATGAAAAGCTGATTCAAATGCTGTTTTTGTTCCTGCTGTTCTTCGGATTGATTACAGGCTTTATGGATACCATTATTTATGGAGTGCTTTCCTTGTTTGGCGGCTTGTTTCGTCTGATTTAAAAAGGAAGGGTGGCGACAGAAGGGGGAGCGTATGGAGGCAATCAACATCACACTGGCGGCATTTGAAGGCCCCTTGGATTTGCTGTATCATTTGATTGAAAAAAATGAAATAGATATTTACGATATTCCCATTGCTGCGCTGACAGAGCAATATCTTGCCTATCTGGATGCGGCAGAGGACAGAAATATGGACGGCATGAGCGAATTTTTGCTGATGGCGGCAACACTGCTCGAAATCAAAAGCAAGCTGCTTCTGCCAAAGCCCAAAACGGAGGAGGCGGAAGGCCCCGATCCGAGAGAAGAACTGGTGCAGCGCTTGCTGGAATATAAAAAAATTAAGGATGCAACGGAAGCTCTGAAGGAACGGGAGGAGGAAGCGGCACTGATTTTCTATAAGGAGGCAGATGCCTCTGTGGCAAAGCTGAAGGAACAGCCGCCGCAGGAATTGGAGGACTTGCTGCAGGGAATCACGATGGATGACCTATATCTTGCGTTTCAGCAGGTGATGGCAAGGAAGGAAACCAAGGAGGACAAGGTACGCAGTTCGTTTCGCTCGGTGCAGAAGGATTTGTTTACCGTTGGCGAGAAGATGGCGTATATTCGGGATATGCTGATTTTGCATCCGCATGAGCAAACAGCCTTTCATTCGATTTTTCGCAAAAATGCAGGGAAAATGGAACGGGTGGTTACCTTTTTGGCACTTTTGGAATTGATTAAGCAAAAGGAAGTGCAGATTGCGCAGGAAAGGAATTTCGGCGAAATCTTTATCAGTAAATACGGCGAAGGAGGGACAGCATGAGATTATCGGAATTGGAGGCAGTTGTGGAATCCCTGCTGTTTATTGCCGGAGATGCGGTACCCTTAGCCTCGATTGCACAGACCATTGAGCTGGATAAGGCAACGGCAAGGGCTGTGGTGCTTTCCTTGGCGGATAAATATGAAAAGGAAAGGCGGGGACTGCGGATTGTGGAGATTGCAGACGCATATCAGATGTGTACAGCGGCGGAATGTTTTGAATATATCCGTAATATGTATAAAAATCCACAGCGGCAGGGCTTGACGCAGGCACTTTTGGAAACCTTGGCGATTATTGCCTATAAGCAGCCGATTACACGGGCGCAGGTGGAGGAAATCCGTGGTGTCAAATCCGACCATGCAGTGACAAGGCTGATGGAAAAGCGGCTGATTTGTGAGGTGGGCAGAGGAGATACCCCCGGTAAGCCGATTTTGTTTGGCACAAGCAACGAATTTTTGCGGTATTTCGGCTTTAAGAGTATCCGAGAGCTGCCACCCTTGGAGGAACATGAGGAGGAAACGGCAGAAACAGAGTTTCATACATAAGAGGAAAACAGAATAAACTGGCAGGAGGAGGGATGCTTTATGAAACGCAGAGCAATTCTTTTATTCCTGCTTTTTTTATTTTTTGCACAGCCGGCCTTTGCGCAGGAGCCGACGGTTGCCGCACAGGGAGCGGCATTGATTGACGGAAAAACAGGGCGGCTGTTGTGGGGGAAAAATGAGGATATGCCATTGGCTATGGCAAGCACCACAAAGATTATGACGGCAATATTGGTTTTGGAGCGGGGAGATTTATCGGAGACTGTGACGATCAGCAAAAATGCGGCAAAACAGCCAAAGGTACATATGAATTTACAGGAGGGAGAGCAATGGAGGGAGCGGGATTTGCTTTCTGCCATGCTTCTGCGTTCTTATAATGATGCGGCGGTTGCATTGGCTGAGCATATTTCCGGCAGTGTGGAGGCGTTTTGCAATGAAATGACGAAAAAGGCGCAGGCAATCGGGGCAGGGGATACGGTTTTTGGTTCGCCGAATGGCTTGGATAGTCATTTGACGGCAGAGCAGCACCATTCCACCGCATACGATATGGCGTTGATTGGGGCGTATGCCATGGAAAATCAGACCTTTCGGGAGCTTGTTGCACAGGAGGCAATCCAAGTGACCGATTTGGAGGGAAAACACCCCTGCAATGTGACAAATGCAGACCGTTTTTTGCGGGAATATCAAGGTGCATTGGGAATTAAAACAGGCTACACCAACCAAGCGGGCCATTGCTTTGTCGGGGCGGCGGAACGGGAGGGTGTTCTTCTGGTTTCGGCTGTGCTTGGCAGTGGTTGGGGGGAGAGCGGCAAGCAGAAAAAATGGACGGATACGAAAGCCTTAATGGAATATGGCTTTGCGGCATTTCATCCGTATCGGGCGCTGCGTGCGGGAGAGCGGTGCGGAGAGGTATCTGTTACCGATTCCCCGACAGAGCAGGTGCAGACAGTTTTAGCAGAGGGATACACGGCGGTTTTTTCGGAGGAGGAAATCAAACGCCTGCGTATTACGGCAGAATTGCCGAGGAGTCTTGCCGCACCTGTGGAAACGGGGGAGAGGTTGGGGCAGGCGGTGCTTTGGCTTGACGGAGAACGGCTTGCGGCAGTGGATTTGCTTGCGGCAGAGCAGGCGGAGCCGTTTACTCTTGCGGAGCGGCTATTTCGCTTGGCAAAGGGGTGGCTCGGTTGGAGAAGGCTTTGACTTTCCGCCGAGGCTCATGTATACTAACGGCAGGAATATGAAAAATACAGCAGAACGGAGTTAAAAAATATATGGAAGAAAGATTGCAGAAATTTTTGGCTGAGGCAGGCGTGGCATCCCGCAGAAAAGCAGAAGCGTTGATTGCCCAAGGAAAGGTGAAGGTCAACGGAAAAGTTGTGACGGAAATGGGATTTAAGATTGATTCCGAAAAGGATGAGGTAACCTATTTGGAAAAAAAGGTCAGCAAAAAGCAGACAAAAATGGTCTATATCATGCTACATAAGCCTGTCGGCTATGTGACAACGGCGAAGGAGCAGTTTGGCAGACCTGCGGTGGTTGATTTGATTCAGGGCGTTTCGGAGCGTATTTTCCCTGTGGGACGATTGGATTATGATACATCGGGGCTTTTGCTTTTGACAAATGACGGGGATTTGACCTATAAGCTGACACACCCCAAGCATGATGTGGATAAAACCTATATCGCAAAGCTTTATGGTGTGCCGGATGAGGGGGCGTTGCAGAAGTTTCGCAGAGGCGTTGTGCTGGATGGCAAAAGAACAAAGCCTGCAAAAATTCAGATTTTGAACAGGGATAAGGACGGACGCTTTTGCACAGCGGAAATTATAATCCATGAGGGCAGAAACCGACAGGTGCGTAAGATGTGCGAATCCATCAAGCACCCCGTTGCGCAGCTGCAAAGGGTGGCAACGGGAGAGCTTAAGCTGGGGGATTTGCCGAAGGGAAAATATCGCCATCTGACAGAGAAGGAAGTAAAATATCTGAAAAAGCTGTAAGGAGACGAAAAATGAGCGTACTTTTGTTTATGGCATCGGATGCACCGTTTGCGGAACGCTGCAATCCGCACGAAAAGCTGCTGTCTATCAATGAAGCTCTGGCATTGGGAATTACGGATATTCCTGATTTTATGCTGGAGGAAGGCTTTGACAGGAATCAGCCGGATTTGATTTTATATATGGATAGAGAAATTGAAATCAATCCGCAGACAAATGAAATTGAGGACGGGAATTTTGCGGATGATTTTGCGATTTTTCCTTTTTTGCCGCAGGAGATGTTTGGCATCCATACGGAAAAGCCCTTCTGTGCGAATCTGGAATGGAATCGCTATACAAAGGAAAGAGCGGAAAGTGTGATTGCATATATGCGAGATCACTTGCATAAAACAGAGGAACTGGAACTCTGGTGTGTCTGGCTGGATGATACACAGGTGCCTGTGTTTCGGAAAAAGGAGCTTTTGCTTTCGGAGCTGGCTGCAGAAGTATTGCAGGAGATTGCGGAAGCGGATTTGACAATAGAACCACCGGTGCATTACTGCTATAAAATCAGAAGGGCTTGAAAAAGAGAAGGACTGCTTTGGGAGTTTTCCAAGGCGGTCTTTTTTACTTGAAAGAGTGTATCTCTTGCCGTATAATATATATTTAGGAAATTATCGAAAATAAGGAGGAAAAGCCTCGTGGAACAGAACAAAACAAGATTTTACCTCATTCGTCATGGGGAAACGGATTGGAACAAGGGCGGTCGGTATCAAGGCTGCACCAATATACAGCTAAATGATGCAGGCAGGGAGCAGGCACGCTTGCTGGGAGAGCGTTTCAAATTTTTGCCCTTGGATGTGGTCTATGTATCCCCTCTGGATAGGGCAGTGGCAACCGCAGAACCGTTGGCGGCGGCGCATGGCTTAACACCCATTCAGGATGCGCACTTCAGAGAAATCAATTTCGGCGAATGGGAGGGACATACCATTGCGGAGCTGAGCGAGAAATACGGCAAGGCCTATACGGATTTTTTTGAAAATCCCTTTGACCACCCCGTACCCGGCGAAGGCTCCTTTCAGAATGCAATGAATCGTGCGTTGGAGGGCTTTGAGGCACTTGCGGAGCGTCACAAGGGGCAGAATGTTGCGATTGTTTCGCATGGCGGCCTTTTGCGTGTGATGCTGGTCGGGCTGATGGGCATGGGAGATGAGTTTTATCGCAAAACCTGGATGACCAATACCTCTGTTACCATGCTGGATGTGATGGAGGACGGCAGAAAGCTTCTGATGACATTGAATGATAAGGCGCATTTGGAGATGGCAGAGCTGTTTCAGAAGGGTAACTGATATGAAGAAAAAAATTATTGTGGTTGGCGGCGGTGCGGCAGGGCTGATGGCGGCAGGCCGTGCGGCAGAGCGTGGACATGAGGTTCATTTATATGAAAAAAACAACAGAATCGGGAAAAAGCTATTGATTACCGGAAAGGGACGCTGCAATGTGACGAATGACAGCGATGTGGAGGGGCTTTTGGAGAATATCCCCGGCAATCCCTATTTTTTGTATAGTGCTTTTTATCAGTTGGACAGCTTTCAGCTGCAGGCGTTCTTCAAGGAGCAGGGCTTGGAGCTGAAGGTGGAGCGTGGGAAACGTGTTTTCCCGGTGTCCGATCGCTCCCTTGATGTTGTTTTGACCTTGGAGAAATATTTGAAAAAGAATAAAGTGAAATTCCATCTGGAAAGCCCTGTGGAAAGCCTGCTGATTGCAGACGGCAGGGCGGAGGGGATTCGCCTCAAAAACGGCAAGGAGGAAAGGGCGGATGGTGTGATTGTCTGTACGGGCGGTCTTTCCTATCCGGGAACAGGCTCTACGGGGGATGGCTATCGCTTTGCAAAGGCGGCGGGACATCATGTGACGAAGCTTTATCCTTCCTTGGTGCCGCTGAAAACAGCGGAGGAATGGTGCCATGAGCTGATGGGGCTGAGTCTCAGGAATATTGAAATTACGATTCAGGATAAAAAGGGCAAGAAGGTTTACAGAGATTTTGGGGAAATGCTGTTTACGCATTTCGGTGTTTCTGGCCCTGTCATTTTGAGCGCGAGCAGACACATCATTTTGACGATTGAGCAGGGCTATAAGCTGTATATCGACTTAAAGCCTGCGATGGATGAAAAAAAGCTGGATGCAAGAGTTTTGCGTGATTTTGAAAAATACGCAAATAAGGATTTTGCGAATGCCTTGGATGCACTTCTGTCGCAAAAAATGATTCCCGTAATGATTCAGTTATCGGGGATTGATGCACGCAAGAAGGTAAACAGCATTACCAAGGAGGAACGAAAGCGTCTGGTGGGGCTTTTGAAGGCGTTGCCGCTGACGATAACGGGAACCACAGGCTATAATGAGGCGGTTGTAACCTGTGGGGGTATTCAAACCGATGAAATTGATCCTGCAACCATGGAGAGCAAATTTGTGAAAAATCTGCATTTTGCAGGCGAGGTTTTGGATGTGGATGCTTATACAGGCGGTTTTAATTTACAGATTGCGTTTTCCACAGGCTATGCGGCAGGGGAAGCGGTTTGTCAGGAATGAGGAGGAAATAGCATGAAACGATTTGCGATTGCGGTGGATGGCCCCGCAGGCTCCGGCAAAAGTACGGTTGCAAAAATGGTTGCCAAGCAGCTTGGCATTATATATGTAGATACGGGGGCGATGTACCGCACAGTTGCACTGCATTGCTTGCAGAAGGGCATTGACCTTGCGGATGAAGGCGCAGTGGTTGCAGGCTTGGCGGATTTGCAGATGCAGATTGTTCTCGAGGAGGGCAGTCAGCACATTTTTCTCAATGGAGAGGATGTGACAGCGGAAATCCGCACCGCAGAAATCGGTAAGGGAGCCTCTATGGTTGCGGCATACCGGCAGGTGCGTGTGCGCATGGTGGAGCTGCAGCAGGAAATGGCGAAGGAGCATTCCGTGATTATGGATGGCAGAGATATCGGGACGGTTGTTTTGCCGGATGCAGAGGTAAAGATTTATCTGGATGCCGGTGTGGAGGAGCGTGCCAGACGCCGTGTCGGCGAATTGGAGGCAAAGGGCGAGACTGCCGATTTTGAGGAAATCAAAAAAATGATTCAGGAGCGGGATTATAACGATATGCACAGAGCGCACAGCCCATTGAAAAAGGCGGCGGATGCAGTTGTGCTGGATTCGACAGGCATGAGTGTTGCACAGGTGCAACAGGCGATTTTGGATATTATTGCGGAAGGGGGAAGGAAATGATGAAGGACACGGAGAAAAAATCATGGCTATATTATGTTGCGATTTTTCTGGTAAGGATTTGGTATGCCATCATGTTTCGGGTGGAAGTCATCGGGAAGGAAAACATCCCCCAAAGCGGCAATGGCGTGATTTGCAGCAACCATTACAGCAATTATGATCCCATTTCCACAGCGATTTATCTGGACAGACTGCCGCATTATATTGCAAAAAAGGAGCTGTTCAAAAATAAGCTGTTTTCTTGGGTGTTAGACCAGCTGGGTGTGTTCCCGATTGACCGTAAGGCTTCGATGGATATGAAGGCAGTCAAAACTGCAATTAAGCTGCTGAAGGAAGGAAAGCTTGTCGGCATTTTCGCTGAGGGCAGAAGAGTGAAGGAGGGCGAGGATGTTGCGGCAAAGGCAGGCGTTGCACTGTTTGCCATGAAGGGCAATGCGCCTGTGATTCCCTGTGCCATCAGCGGAACCTATAAATTCCGCAGCAGGATTACCATTCGTTACGGCGAGCCGCTGACCTTGGATGAATTTCGAGATAAAAAGCTGACAGCAGAGCTGATGGGCGAAATTACGAAGGTCATCATGGATAGAGTGGAAGAATTGAAGGTGAAGGCATGAGCAATGTAACATTGGCGGCATCTGCGGGCTTTTGCTTTGGTGTAAGGCGTGCGATTGAAATGGCATACGCAGAGATTGAAAAAAATGATGGCACCCCCTTATATTCCTATGGCCCCTTGATTCACAACAAGGAGGTAACAAGGGATTTGGACGAAAAGGGACTGCATATCATTGAGGATTTGGAGGGCATTCATGAAGGAACGGTTGTGATTCGTTCCCATGGTGTCGGGAAGTTTCTCTATGACACATTGGAGAAAAAAGGGATGCGGATTGTGGACGGCACCTGTCCCTTTGTTAAGAAAATCCATACCATTGCGGCAGAAGCGTGGAACAACGGAAAGCGTGTGATTATTGCGGGCGACGGCAAACACCCCGAGGTAATGGGGATTAACGGCTGGTGCGGCAATGAGGCAATCATTCTGGAAAGTCCGGAGGAGGCAATGGCAACGGAATTTGATTTACAGAAGGAATATGCCGTTGTGGTGCAGACCACCTTCCGCCAAAGCAAATTTGATGCCATGCTTGCGATTTTAAAGGAGAAGGGCTTGCGTATGGAGATTTCGCAAACCATTTGCTCCGCAACGGAGAAACGCCAGAAGGAAGCCATGGAGCTTTCCGAAAAAGTAGATAAAATGATTGTCATTGGGGATAAAAAAAGCTCCAATACCCAGAAATTAGTTGAGATTTGTAAAAAAAATTGCGAGAATACGGTTCATATTGAAACAATTTGCGATTTAGTGTTGAAAACTTTTGAGAAGGATGATAAAATAGGTATAACTGCAGGTGCGTCTACACCGCCTGCAATAATTAAGGAGGTAGTAGTTACTATGAGCGAAATTGAAAATGTAAATGTTGAAGAAGTGAGTTTTGAGCAGATGCTGGAAGAATCTCTCGTTACCCTGCATACCGGTGATGTCGTAAAAGGCACAGTTATTCAGGTAGTTGGCGAAGAAGTTTCCGTTAACCTGGGTTTCAAATCTGACGGTGTTATCCCCAGAGGCGAATTCAGCAGAGATACAACAGTAGTTCCCAGCCAGGTTGTGCAGCCCGGCGATGAAATCGAAGTTTTCGTTGTTCGTGTGAATGACGGCGACGGCAATGTTCTGCTGTCCAGAAAACGTATCGAAGAACAGAAGGGCATGGAAGATATCGAAAAGGCTTTCAACGAAAAGACAGTTGTTACAGGTACAGTAACAGATGTTGTTAAGGGTGGTCTGATTGCTGTTGTAAACGGTGTAAGAGTATTCATCCCCTCTTCTCAGGTTTCTAATAGATTCATTGAAGATTTGAGCGTATTCAAAGGTCAGGAGCTGGAATTCAACATCATTGAAATGGATAGAGTAAAACGTCGTATCATCGGCGGCAGAAAAGCTCTGGTTGAACAGGAAATCGCAGCAAAGAAGGCAGCTTTGTTTGAAACAATCGAAGTTGGCTCCAAGATTGCAGGCACAGTTTCCAGACTGACAGATTTCGGTGCATTTGTTGATTTGGGCGGCGTTGACGGTCTGATTCACATTTCCGAAATGAGCTGGGGCAGAATTTCCAACCCCAGAGAAGTTCTGAAGGAAGGTCAGGCAGTTGAAGTATTCGTTCTGGATGTAGATAAGGAAAAGGGCAAAATCAGCCTGTCCCTGAAGGATGCAAACATGAACCCTTGGAAACTGGCTGCTGATAAATATGCAGTTGGCTCCATCGTTGAGGGTAAGGTTGTTCGTATGGTACCCTTCGGTGCATTCGTTGAACTGGAACCCGGCGTTGACGGTCTGGTGCACATCTCCCAGATTGCAAACAAGCACGTTGTTAAACCCGAAGATGAACTGAAGGTTGGCGAAATCATCAACGTGAAGGTTCTGGAAGTAAATTCCGATCAGAAAAAAATCAGCCTTTCCAAGAGACAGGCAGATGCTCCTGTGGAAGAAGCTCCCGCAGCAGAATAATTCCGTGTGCAAAAGCTCCCATTGTGGTGTACACCATGGTGGGAGCTTTTTTTGAGGAAATAAAGAAAAAGTTTATAAATCTTTTTGAAAAAAATGAATCAAAAGTTTCTCAAGAAAATATAAACCTTGAATAATCGGCTTTTTCTCTGCTTTTTTAAAGAAAAGATAAATTATATGAAAATTTCTATATATGCAGGTTTTTTATAATATTGAAAAATTTAATAAAAGTCCTTGATTGATAGAAAAAGCTTTGGAAATTGATTAAAAAACCGACATTGTTATGATTGTATTTTTATGGTATACTTTTTAGGTGATTTAGTGGGATAAAGGAGGAAAGTGCATGGAAAAGCATGAAATTTTCCGTTTTATTGACCATACCTTGTTGAAACAGAACGCAGTCTGGGAACAAATTCGTGAAATTTGTCTGCAGGGCATGGAATTTGGAACGGCCTCGGTATGTATCCCGCCTTCTTTTGTTAAGCAAGCGGCGGCATTTGTGGAGGAAAGACTTCCGATTTGCACAGTTATTGGTTTTCCGAATGGATATCAAACAACGGCAGTGAAGGTCTTTGAAGCGGCAGATGCGGTTAGAAACGGCGCAGCGGAGATTGATATGGTAATCAATATCGGCTGGGCAAAGGCAAAAAAATATGATGACATTTTGCAGGAAATCAATGCAGTAAAGGAAGCCTGCGGTGAGAAGCGATTGAAGGTCATCATTGAAACGTGCCTGCTGACAGAAGAGGAAAAAATTGCTCTTTGTGATGTGGTAAGCCGCTCTCAAGCGGACTACATCAAAACCAGTACGGGCTTTGCCGGCGGCGGGGCAACGCTTGCGGATATTCAGCTGTTCAAAAAGCATGTAACAGGGAATACGAAGATTAAAGCGGCAGGCGGCATCCAATCGGTTGCCGATGCAGAGGCTTTTCTTGCGGCAGGAGCCGAGAGACTGGGCAGCAGTTCCCTTCTTGCTATGTTACAGCAGGAAAACAAGCAGTAAGGTTGCGGAAAGGGCATAGCCTTTTGGCAATTCACAGAAAAATGGGAAAAGGAAAAAGGAGGAATTTATAATGAGTTTATTCAAAAAATTTGCAGCTATGGCAATGGTAGCAGTGATGGCAGTTGGCATGACAGCATGCGGCGGCGGTGATGATGCTGCGGACACAAAAACATATGTAATCGCAACAGACACAACCTTTGCACCCTTTGAATTCCAGAATGATGCAGGCGATTATGTAGGCGTTGATATGGATCTGCTGGCTGCAATTGCAGAAGACCAGGGCTTTAAATATGACCTGCAGTATCTGGGCTTTGATGCGGCTGTACAGGCACTGGAATCCGGTCAGGTTGACGGTGTTATCGCCGGTATGTCTATTAACGAGGACAGAAAGAAAAGCTTTGATTTTTCCGACCCCTATTTCGACAGCGGTGTTGTAATGGGTATCGCAGAAGATAATAATGATATTAAATCCTATGAAGACCTGAAGGGCAAAAAGGTTGCCGTTAAGAGAGGTACAGAAGGGTACATGTTTGCGGAATCCATTAAGGATCAGTATGGCTTTGAAACAGTAGTATTCGATACCTCCGATGCAATGTGCATGGATGTTAAGGTTGGCAACAGCGTAGCTTGCTTCGAGGACTACCCTGTACTGGGCTATGGTATCACACAGGGCAACGGTCTGAAAATGGTAACAGATAAGGAACAGGGCAGCTCCTACGGCTTTGCAGTTGGCAAGGGCGAAAATGCAGAACTGCTGAAAATGTTCAACACAGGTCTTGCTAACCTGAAAGAAAATGGCAAATATCAGGAAATTCTGGATACATACATTCAGGAATAATTCCTTAAGGAGTAGTGCCTCATGAGTAGTTTTTTTGAGTATGTGGGACAGTGTATGCCGCAGCTGACATTAGGGCTGAAGCTTACACTGCAAATGACAGTCTTTTCATTGATTTTGGCTGTGGTTGTCGGTATGGTGATGTGCTTGTTCAGCATTTCCAAGGTGAAGCCTCTGAACTGGATTTCGGGTATTTATCTGAGCCTGATTCGTGGGACTCCCCTGATGGTACAGGCATTCTTCATCTATTTCGGTATCGCAGGTGCGTTACATATCCGGATTACATCCTTTAGTGCAGCGATTCTGGTTCTTTGCCTGAATGCCGGCGCATACCTTTCCGAAATTTTCAGAAGCGGTATTGCAGCAGTCAACAAGGGACAGATGGAAGCGGCGAGAAGCTTGGGCTTGCCTTATGGCGTTGCGATGCGAAAAATCATCCTGCCGCAGGCAATCCGTATCGTGATTCCTTCCGTGCTGAACCAGTTTATTATCACTTTGAAGGATACCTCTATCCTTTCCGTTATCGGCTGCGGTGAGCTGATGCGTCAGGGTCAGCTGATTGTATCAAGCAACTATCAGAGTTTCCAGACCTATGCGATTGTTGCGGTTATGTATTATGTTGTTGTAATCGTGCTGACAAAAGCATTCCAGCTGGTTGAAAGGAGGTTGTCAAACAAATGATTAAGGTAAAAGTAGAAAAATTGCAAAAAAGCTTTGGCAGCCTTGAGGTTTTGAAGGGGATTGATCTGGAAGTCAAGGAAGGGGAAGTCGTTTGTCTGATTGGTCCTTCCGGTTCCGGCAAGTCTACATTTCTGCGTTGCCTGAATCGTCTGGAAGAAACGACTGCAGGTACTGTTATTGTTGACGATAATGATATTACAGATCCCAAATGCAATATCAATAAGGTGAGAGAAAATATCGGCATGGTATTTCAGCAGTTTAATCTGTTCCCTCATCTGAGTGTTTTGGAAAATATTATGCTTGCGCCCGTGGATAGAAAAAAATTATCCAAGGCGGAGGCAAAGCAAACGGCGGAACGCCTGCTGGCAACAGTCGGCCTTGCGGAAAAGGCAGGGGAATATCCCCCCAATCTTTCCGGCGGACAGCAGCAGCGTGTTGCCATTGCACGAGCCTTGGCAATGAATCCCGACATTATGCTGTTTGACGAACCTACCTCCGCACTCGATCCCGAAATGGTCGGCGAGGTTTTGGAGGTTATGAAGCAGCTTGCAAGGGATGGCATGACAATGATTGTGGTAACACATGAAATGGGCTTTGCCAGAGAGGTTGCAGACCGTGTTATCTTCATGGATGGCGGTTATATTGTGGAGGAGGGCACGCCGGCGGATGTGTTCGGCAATCCACAGAACAAGAGAACACAGGATTTCTTGAATAAGGTTCTTTAAGCAAAAAAGAAAGTCTCGGATAGATTTATCCGAGGCTTTTTTGTGTATACAGATTCTTTTGTATAAAGAAGAAAAGCATTGGGAAAAGTGAAATTGAATTTAACAAAGATTTTACAAAACTCATGCGAAATGACAAGGGTAGGAAAGAAAATCGTTAAAATTCTGTTCATTCGGTGGAAATTGCCAAAAAACGATGATTTTTCGTTGCGGCTGTCGGTTGTTTATGATATCATTATTCAGGATGTAAAACAAAGAGTTTACAATATTTTTGAGAAAATTTTACAATCGAATGAAAGACGGAGGAAAAAATGAGTTCTATTATAATTCCCTTTATTGGTGGTCTGGCAATGTTCATTTATGGTATGAACATTATGGCGGATGGCTTGCAGCACGCTGCCGGTTCTAAAATGAAGAAGATTCTGGAGGTGCTGACGCAGAATAAGCTGATGGGCATTGCCTTGGGTGCATTGGTTACAGCCATTATCCAAAGCTCCTCTGCCACAACGGTAATGGTGGTCGGCTTTGTAAATGCAGGGCTGATGAATCTGACACAGGCAATCAGTGTTATTATGGGGGCGAATATCGGTACTACAATCACAGGCTGGTTGGTTTCCGCAGGCGAATGGGCAAAGATGTTTAGCCCTGCGACCTTGGCACCTATCGCAGTCATGCTCGGTGTGATTATCACCTTGGTTGGCAAGAAGCAGCACAGCAAGGATGTTGCAGGCATTATCCTTGGCTTTGGTATTCTTTTTATCGGCATGAATACAATGTCTGATTCGGTGTACCCCTTGAGAGAATCCGAGGTGTTTAAAACAGCCTTTATTTCCATGGGCTCCAATCCGTTTTTGGGTATTTTGGTCGGTGCCGCTGTTACGGCAATCATCCAAAGCTCCTCTGCTTCGCAGGGTATTTTGCTTTCCTTGGCATCTGCGGGCCTGGTTCCCACAAATGCGGCTGTATTCATCATCATGGGGCAGAATATCGGTACCTGTGTAACAGCAATTTTAAGCTCTGTCGGTGCGAATAAAAATGCAAAATGCGTTGGTACCATGCACTTAACCTTTAATATCATAGGTACGGCGATTTTCAGTATCCTTGCTATGATTTTGTTTGCAAGACTGAATCCTTCTTATGGTGAGGGCATTATCACAATGACACAGATTTCCTTCATCCATACCGTTTTCAATGTTGGTACGACACTGATTTTGATGCCCTTCAGCAGCTATATCATCAAGTTTGCCATGAAGGTAAACGGCCTCAGTGCAGTGGAAACCAGAAGCGACGAGGCAGATTTGGTGCATTTGGACAAGCGTATGATGTCTACACCCTCTGTTGCGGTAGAAGGTGCAAAGCTGGAAACGGTACGTCTGGGACGTATTGCAAGAGAAAATCTTTCCTTGGCGTTGGAGACGCTTTCCAACCATGACGAAGAAAAGATGGCAGAGGTAAAGCGCAGAGAGTTTGTCATTGATAAGCTTTGTGATAATATTTCCAAGTATCTGATTGATTTGTGTATGCTGCATTTGAGCGATAAGGATAATGAAATGGTAACCTCCCTGCTCAACACAGTCAGCGACATGGAGCGTGTGGGCGACCATGCGGAAAATATCGTGGAATTGGCGGAAGAAATGAAACAGGAGGGGATTTCCTTCTCCGAAACGGCCTTGGGCGAGCTGCATGAAATGTCCACAGCAACGCTGAGCGGCTATGATAATGCGATTAAGGCACTGGAATTGGATGATATTACCTATGCAGTGAAAACCTCTTTCTTGGAGGATCAGGTTGACACAATGGAAAAGAAGCTGCGTGCGGGCCATATCGAGCGTCTGTCCAATGCGGAATGTAGTGTCAATGCGGGGATTCATTTTATCGACCTTCTGGGGAATCTGGAGCGTGTTTCCGACCATGCGATGAATATTGCACAGGTTGTTTTGAATGAGCATAGAGCGGAAAAGAACTTCCATGAAGAAAAAATTTTGACTGAATGATTGCATCAAATGAAATAGAGCCTTAGACCGCAGGGTCTAAGGCTTTTTTGAAAGGAGAGACAATATGACTGCTTTGACGAAGATTCAATCCTTTATACAGGCCTATGTTAAGGCGATTGCATCCATTTTGGAGGCGGATGTTACGGTGGTGGATAATGAATTGGTCCGTGTGGCAGGCACAGGCGTTTATGCGGATGAAATCGGCGAGACTGTAACACATGCCAATTTTTTCAATCATATTTTAACCTCCGGCGAAAGCGGCAGCATTACGGATATTCTTCTGGATGAAAACTGCAAGGTTTGCGAAAAGCGGAAAACCTGTAAGGAGTTGGCGAATGTTGCCTATCCCATTTTCAAGGAGGGGGCTGTGGTTGGCATCATCTCCATCATTGCCTTTAGTGAGGAGGAACGGGAAAAGCTGTTGGCAAACAGGGGGCAGATGGCGGAATTTTTGAAATATATGTCCGTTTTATTGGAAAGCAAGCTATATACGGATGAGGCAAAGGAGCATTTGGAGCAGCAGCTCAAGGTGATACATGATGCGGAAAAGGAATGGTCCTTTGTCGGAGACAGCCCCAAAATGAAGGAGGCCATTCGGATTGGTAAGAAGGTTGCAAAATCCAATTCAACCGTCTTTTTGCGCGGGGAAAGCGGCACAGGCAAAGAAATTATGGCGAAAATGATACACGCATTGAGCGACCGGCGGGATAAGCTGATGATTTCGATTAACTGTGCGGCCATTCCTGAAAATTTGGTGGAAAGTGAATTGTTCGGCTATGAGGAGGGTGCTTTTACGGGGGCGAAAAAGCATGGCTCTATCGGGAAGTTTGAATTGGCACACGGCAGTACGATTTTTTTGGATGAAATCGGGGATATGCCTCTGCCTGTGCAGACAAAGTTGCTGCGTGTGCTGCAGGAAAAGGTGGTGGAACGTATTGGCGGCACAAAGCCGATTCCGATTGATATTCGTGTGATTTGTGCAACGAATAAAAATATAGAGCAGATGGTGGAGGAGGGCACCTTCCGAGAGGACCTTTATTATCGTCTGAATATTATTCCTATTGAACTGCCGCCCCTGCGTAAGCGAAAGGAGGATTTGCCTGCACTCATTGATTATTATATTGCCTACTATAATCAAAAGCTGAGCAAAAACATGATTGGGCTTTCCCCAGAGGCACTGCAAACCTTGACAAGCTATGATTGGCCCGGCAATGTGCGTGAAATGAAGAATATCATTGAATATCTGGAAAATATTGCGGAGGGAAGAATCATTCAGCTTTCCGATTTGCCCGACCATATCGTTATGCGCTCCGGAAAGGGCTTCGAGGATTGGTCTTTGGATGAAATTCTGGAGGACTATGAAAAGCGTGTTTTGAGCAGCATGGTAAAGAAGGGTACCACGCTGGAGGAAAAAAATCAACTGGCGGAAAATCTGAAAATCAGCCGTGCGACCTTGTATCGTAAGCTGAAAAAATATGATTTATTATAATTCTTAAAAATGAGAATAGTTATCAGAAATGAGAATTATTTTCAAACAGAAAAAAGTCTGTTTTTTGCCTAAAAAATAGGAAAAATTCTGTTGCATGGCAGACAGAAGAAAACTCTTGTACGCTCTTTGCGTACAGAATAAAGAAAAAATGAGATAAAATGATTCTTGTTTCTCATAAATGAGAAAGAATGAGTCGAAAAACCGCCGAAATAGGCGGTTTTCTTTTTGGCACGATTCTTGCTCTATATCTTAGACGGAAGGAAATAAAAAAGACAAAAAAGATTGGAAGATATAGGAGGAAGAACTATGGATATGAATTTGGTAATCAATGCAATAAAAGCTGAAATGAAACCGAGCATGGGCTGCACGGAGCCTGTTGCGCTTGCCTTGGCGGTTTCCAGAACGTGTGAGCATCTGGAGCAGCCTGCACAAAAGCTGGAAATGGTAATCAGCTCCAATATTTTCAAAAATGCGTATAGTGTGCAGATTCCCAATGCGGGAACCTATGGCATTGAATTGGCTTGTGTTTTGGGTATGCTGTTGAGCAAGCCCGGCAACACCATGGAGATTTGCGCAGATATTCAGCCGCAGCATGTCGAAAAGGCGAAAAAGCTGGTGGCAGAAGGCTTTGCACAGGTAAAGGTTTTGAAGAGTAGCCAGTTCTATATTGAATGTACGGCTTCGGATGGGACAAACACAGCACACACCATCACAGAGGATGAACATGATAATCTGGTGTTCTGCGAAAAGAACGGCACAGTTTTGGTTGATAATAGAAAGCAGGACACAGTGGAAACAGAAGAAAAGGGCGGCTTTGATGTGACAAAGCATACCTTTGCAGAATTTTATCAGTGGGCAAACGAAGTGGATGTTGCAGATTTGCAGTTCATCAAAGAGGCAATTGACATCAACATGGAAATTGCGAAAAAGGGCATGGAGAAAAAATATGCCTTTGGCGTTGGCCCTACGGTGCAGAATTTGGTTAGAAAAGGCTTACTGGGGGGAGATGTTGTATCGGCAGTCAGAAGCTGGCCTGCGGCGGCGGCAGATTTCCGCATGAGCGGCGGCAACGGCTCTGTTATGACCTTCTGCGGCAGTGGCAATCAGGGCATTTCCACAACCTTGCCGATGGCTGTTTTTGCGGATAGAATGAATATTCCCGAGGAAAAGCTGTTGAGAGCGGAATTTATGGGAATGTTGATGATTATGTATATGAAAAAGCACGTTGGCCGTTTAAGCCCCGTTTGCGGTGCGATGGTTGCGGGGACAGGCTCTGCGGCAGGCATGACTTATATGATGGGCGGCAGCTTGGAGCAGGTAAACGGTGCGGTGCAGAACATGATGGGCTCTGTGGCAGGCATTTTCTGTGACGGTGCAAAGGGCGGCTGTGCAGTTAAGGTTGCGGCGTGTGCAGGGGAGGCTGTTTATGCGGCGATGTATGCAATGGATGGAAGCATGATTGGTGTTTCCGATGGCATTAACAGCACAAGTGCAGAGGATACCGCAAAGAATCTGGCAAAGCTGAGCCATGAGGCTTTGTGCGATTTGGATATGAAGGTAATCGAAATCATGCAGACAAAGAAATAAGCATATAACAAAAAGGAAGAAAATCGAAAATCCCCCACGCAACAGGCGGCTTGCTTGTAGCAGGGGGGATTTTTAAAATTGAATCATATCATCAATCATGCCGCTGATTCTGTCACGGCTGATTTTTTCTAAAATGGCTTTTTTGACAAAGCCGTCCTTTGTAAAACCGAATTCCGTAATATATTCCTCCAACAGTGCATAGGTTTCCGCATCTAAGGTAACGGAAAGCTTTTTGCTTGTCGGCTTTTTTGCGGTCGGCTTCTTGGGTTTCTTTTCTGTCATGCAAATCCTCCTGTTCTTTTTGCTTGGAAACGCATTTGTTTTTTATAGTTTATCCTAAAATCGCTATTGTGCCAAGAGAAAGAGGCGGCAATCTCTGAAAAATTTTGAAAACAAAAATCTTCGGTTATGATTTTTCAAAAACAGTACATAATAGGGTTGTACCAAATTTGAGGAGGGATTTTAAATGGAAAAGTGTAATGAGTGCATTAGATGTACGGTCGAGCAGTGTAGACATCATCACGACACAAAGAACTATTGTACACTGGAATCAATTCAGGTGGGCACACATGAAATGAATCCTACGCAGGATCAGTGCACAGACTGTAAGTCCTTTATGGTAAGATAAGGGGGAGGCGGATATCTTGAGAAATCGGGATATCCGCTTTTTCTGTTGCACTTTGGTGGTGTTTTATCGTACAATGGAAAGCAGGAGGTGGGAGCATGAAGCTTTATTTTGTGCGCCATGGCGAAACAGATATGAATGCCAAAAATATGTTCTATGGCTGGTATGATGCGGATATCAATGAAAAGGGCGTTATGCAGGCAGAGGAACTGAGGGAGGCATTTCAAACAATACATATTGATGCAATTTATTCCAGTGATTTAAAGCGTGCCTATCACACGGCGCAGATTATTGCAGATGGCAGAGAAATTCATGCGGTTCCCGAAATTCGAGAGCTTTATTACGGAGATTGGGAAAATCGCACTTGGGAGGAAATGTCCGAGGCGGATTTGGCAGAATGGAACGGCTGGCTGACCGATTGGGTGGATAGGCGGATGCCAAACGGGGAAGCCTTCATGGAGTTTTATAACCGTGTGACAATGGGCTTGGAGCAGATTATCAAGGGAAACAAGGGCAAGCACGTTTTAATCGTATCACATAACGGGGCATTGAGTGCGATGCACTGCCATTTGACAGGCGCAGGCCCGCAGGCATTTTGGCGATTCAATTCCAAGCAGGGACATTACAGTGCGGTCTGGGTTTCGGGAGAAAGGCGGACGTATGACTGCATGAATTATCCTGCACTTTGGAAGGAAAAGAAATAAAAATATGTCCTTCTTAGAAAAACAGACAGCCGTTAAGCCGTTGATTTTATAGGAAAAACACGGATTGGAAAAAAGTTTTCTTCGTAAAGGAAAAATACTTGACAAAGGGGGCTTTGTCTGGTAGGATAGGTAAGGTGATTGTAAAGTAGTTATCCTTTACAGGAGGCAGGAAGAACATGGATGATATTTTGCAGCTGACTTTGCTTTATGATTTTTATGGCGAATTGCTGACGGAAAAACAAAAGCAGGTATATGAACTGCATTATCAAAATGACCTTTCTCTGACGGAGATTGGAGAGGAATTGTCCATCAGCCGACAGGCTGTTCGTGATCAGCTGAAGCGGACGGAAAAAATTCTGCAAGCCTATGAGGAAAAGCTACAGCTCGTTTCCCGTTTTCAAGCACAGAAAAAAGCGGTGCAGGAAATGAAGCATATCATGGAGGGAATGGAAAAAAAGAATCCGGATGCCGCCATGGTAAAGGCAATCGCAAAAATGAAAAAAATCGCTGACGATATCTTATCCTGAAAGGAGGTCGCGATTGATGGCATTTGAAAATCTTTCCAATAAGCTGCAGGAGGTATTCAAGCAGCTCAGAAGTAAAGGTGTGCTGACAGAGGCAGATGTTAAGGCTGCCATGCGAGAAGTAAAAATCGCCCTTCTGGAAGCAGATGTCAACTTCAAAATTGTAAAGGAATTTATCAAAAAGGTAACAGAGCGGGCTGTCGGTACGGAGGTATTGCAGGGGTTGAATCCCGGTCAGCAGGTCATCAAAATCGTAAATGAGGAACTGATTGCGCTGATGGGCTCCACGCAGGCACAGCTAACCTTTTCCAGAAAGCCGCCCACTGTTTTTATGATGGTTGGCTTGCAGGGTGCAGGTAAAACAACAACAAGCGGCAAGCTGGCAGGACAGCTCAGAAAGCAGGGCAGAAGTCCTTTGTTGGTTGCCTGTGACGTTTACAGACCTGCGGCAATCAAGCAGCTGCAGGTGGTTGGGAAAAATTACAACATCCCTGTGTTTGAAATGGGCACAGAGGTCAGCCCTGTGGAAATTTCAAAAAAAGCGTTGGAGTATGCGGCACAGCAGCATCACGATGTTATTTTAATCGATACGGCAGGTCGTTTGCATATCAATGAAGAATTGATGCAGGAGTTGCAGGATATCAAAACAGCAGTCAGACCACAGGAAATTTTGCTGGTGGTCGATGCAATGACAGGTCAGGACGCAGTTACGGTTGCGGAAAGCTTTGACGGTCAGCTGGGTGTGGATGGTATCATTTTGACAAAGCTGGATGGCGACGCCAGAGGTGGTGCTGCACTTTCTGTCAGAAGCGTAACCAACAAGCCCATTAAATATATCGGTATGGGTGAGAAGATGGAGGATTTGGAGCCCTTCTATCCCGACCGAATGGCATCTCGTATTTTGGGGATGGGCGACGTACTTTCTTTGATTGATAAGGTGCAGGCGAATATTGATGAGCAGGAAGCACTTGATATGGCAAAGAAAATGCGTGCCAACGATTTCACATTGGAGGATTTCCTTTCTCAGATGCAGCAAATCAAGAAAATGGGGCCTTTGAAGGATTTGCTCGGCATGATGCCGGGGATTCCCGGAATGGGCAAGCTTGATTTGGATGCGGCACTCAATGGGGTGGATCCCCAGAAGGAAATGGCACGCACCGAGGCTATCATCCAATCCATGACGAAGGAGGAAAGGGCAAACCCCTCTATTCTGAATGGGCCGAGAAAGAAACGAATTGCCGCAGGCTGCGGCAGAAGCATTGCAGATGTCAATCGCCTCATCAAGCAGTTTGAAGAAATGAAAAAAATGATGAAGCAGATGAACAATATGCAAAAAGGGAAAAAGGGAAAATTTCCTTTCTTCCGTTAAAAAACGAACCTTATTCCGTTAGGGATTAAGAAATAAAAAAGTGAAAATAAGTATTTTTAAAAGCAGGAGGACAAAATCATGGCAGTAAGAATCAGACTGAAAAGACTGGGCGCAAAGAAGGCACCTTTTTACAGAATCGTTGTAGCAGATTCCAGAACATCCAGAAACGGCAGATCCATCGAAGAAATCGGTATCTATGATCCTACAAAGGAACCCGTTGTTCTGAAGGTTGACGCAGAAGCAGCAAACAAATGGCTGGCAAACGGCGCACAGCCTTCCGATACTGTAAAGGCTCTGTTGAAAAAAGCCGGTGTAATCGGCGAATAATTCCTATTTAGGAGGCCGATTTATGAAAGAATTGTTAGAGGTCATTGCAAAAAGACTTGTGGAACATCCGGAACAGGTTGTGGTTGCAGAAACAAATAACGAACGTGCTTTGATTCTGGAACTGAAGGTTGCTCCCGAGGATATGGGCAAGGTCATCGGCAAGCAGGGCAGAATTGCAAAGGCAATCCGCACTGTGGTAAAAGCCGCCGGCATCCATGAAGACAAAAAAATCATCGTGGAAATCGTGCAGTAAGCAGAGGAAAACGGTGACGGCGGTGGGATTTTTCCTGCCGCCTTTTTCATATCAGATAAAAAGGAATGGGTTTCATATATGGAAAATTATTTTGAAATCGGTAAGATTACCGGAACACACGGGATTCGCGGCACGATGCGCGTTTTCCCGACCACGCAGGATCCGACGCGCTTTGAGCGGCTGAAGGAAATTACCGTGGAAATTCGCGGCAAGCAGGAGCTTTTTCATATTCAGAAGGTGGCATATCAGAAAAATATGATTCTGCTGACGGTAAAGGAAATCAATGATATCAATGTGGCGGAGCTGTATAAAAACGGACGGATTTTGATTCCCGATGCTGTTGCGATTCCTCTGGAGGAGGATGAATATTACACCCGCGACCTCTATGGGATGCAGGTTGTGACGGAGGATGGCGAAGAGTTGGGCGAGCTGGTAAGGATTTATGAAACCGGTGCGAATGATGTCTATGCAGTGAAGAAGCCGGAGGATGCAAAGGAGCTGCTGATTCCTGCCATTAAGGACTGCATTTTAAAGGTGGATGTTGCCGCAGGCGTGATGACGGTGCATCTTTTGGAAGGACTGAGATAAAATGAAGCAGTTTTTCGTGTTGACGCTGTTTCCGGAAATGATAGAGCAGACGCTTTCCCACAGCATTATGGGCAGAGCGCAGAAGGAAGGGCATATTTCCGTTGAGGCGGTCAATATTCGTGATTTTACGCTAAATAAGCATAAGCACGTTGACGATTATCCCTATGGCGGCGGCGCAGGGCTTGTGATGCAGGGACAGCCGATTTATGATGCCTATTGCAGCCTTTTGCCAAAAGCGGAAAACGCCCGTGTGGTTTTTATGACACCGCAGGGCAGACCGTTTACGCAGCGTGTGGCAGAGGAGCTGGCGCAGGAGGAGAATCTCGTTTTCCTTTGCGGGCATTATGAGGGCATTGATGAGCGTTTGATTGAGGAGATTGTGACGGATGAAATTTCCTTGGGAGATTTTGTGCTGACGGGCGGCGAATTGGCAGCCATTACCATCATTGATGCAGTATCCCGCTTGGTGCCGGGGGTGCTTGGAAAGGAGGAATCCTTTGCGGATGAAAGCTTTTCCGATGGCCTTTTGGAATATCCGCAATATACCCGTCCGCCTGTGTTCATGGGCAGAGAGGTGCCGGAGGTGCTGTTGAGCGGACACCATGGCAACATTGCAAGATGGCGGAGAGAGCAGGCACTCATCCGAACAGCGAAAAAACGCCCCGACCTGCTGAAAGAGGCAGAGCTGACCAAAAAGGATTTGGAATTTTTACAAAAACAGGGAATTGTTTTGGAAGAAACGGAATAAAGAAAGCGGAAAAATCCGAGAGAAAGGATTTTTCCGCTTTTTTGTGCTTCAGTGGTTCTTATTTATTCATATTGCGAATGTGCATGTAAACGGTATTTTTGGAAATACCCAGATGATTTGCAATGGTAATGACAGAATCCTTTAAATTGAAGATGCCCTTTTGATAGAGCAGAGCAATGATTTCCTTGTTCTTATTGGAGGAGGAAATTGCTAGATTGCTGTATACTGCTTTTTTGGCATCCTCCAGGGCATTTAACATCAATTCCTCTGTGTTTTCCACGAAGGTTTCGGAGATGTTTTCCGATTCTGTTTTTGTGACAGGGGTAAAGGTCTGCATAAAGGAAAGCAAAGAGGTATTCAGATAAAAGTTAATGCAGAACAAGCCGATGATTTGATGCTTTTCGCCCTTGATGGCAGAGATGAATGCTTTGAAGGCCTCTCCACGTTTGTTTTTTGCAAAATAGGTAACGTGGTCCATGCCGGGAGTTGCCATCATTTTGTTTACAAAGTTCAGCGTAACCTCGGAAATGGGCGCACCCACCTGTCTGCCGGAAAGATGACCGTTGACAATCTTTACAACAGAGGCATCCAACTGTGTTAAATCATGGATGATAACCTCGCAGTTTTCTCCCCAAAATTCTGCCAATCCGTCTGCTATTTGCATATAGGATTCCAAAATTGCTTTTTCCTTCTCACTCAAAGGTGTAATTGAATAATCCATAGAGTACCTCCATGCTGTTATGTACTGTTTTCCGGCGTCAAATCTCGTAATATGCTTTTATCATACATGAAAGACGATTGTTTTTCAAGAGAAAGAAAAGATTTTTGATGAAAAAATGTAATTTAAATGAAATATTTACTACTTTTATAAAAAATTATTTCTGTTAAAAGAGCGTTAAGAATATGGATGACAGTCCATCTTAACGAAATTTTTATAGTTTTCGTCAGAAGAATTTTTTATAATCAGTGTATGAATAATAACCAATGAGTAACGAAGGGGTGAGTCAAATGAGAAAGGCAATGCTTTATAAAAAAAAGCTGCAGGATGAACAGGGCAGGGAATATGTTCTGTGTTATTCTCTGGTGATTCATGCCACGGAAAATGGCAGAGTATATGGTGCTGAAATAGAAAAAACGGCTGAAAGCGGACAGCAGGAACGAAGTCTGCTTTGCGGTGTTTCCGAAAGCAGAGAGGAGACACAGCGTTTTATCAAAAATCTTTGGGTTGGCTCCGCGTTGCCGTCGGAATTAGATGCAATATACGATGATTTTATCGGCGCAAAGGAATGGCAGGAATCCAGAGGCATTTCTGCTGCTTGTTGAAAATCAGAAAGAAATTAAAGGAAATCAATGGATAAAAAGTCTTGGGATAACCGAGGCTTTTCTTTTTTTGTCGAAAAAGAGGATGCTTTTCTCCGCTTGTATGAGGACAATGGAAGGAAAGGGGATGGCTTTTGTAGGAATTAGTCAAAAAAAAGCGTGGAACGAGGAAGATTTCTCCAAAGGGATATTTGCAAAACCGTTGCAAATGGCTTTTTCCGCCGTTATAATGAAAAAATAAGCGAAGATTCATTCTTCTGATGATGTGATTGTAACCGATGCGGTTTTTCTACGAAAGAAAGGAACATTGTATGAGCGAAAGAGTTTCTGTACCCGAAATTTTTGGGATAAATGTATTCAACGATGCAATGATGCGACAGCATTTGCCGAAAAAGGTTTATGAGGAATTGAAAAATACCATTGAACGTGGGGAGATGCTCAATTCCGAAATTGCAGATATCATTGCCAATGCCATGAAGGATTGGGCGATTGAGCGTGGCGCAACCCATTATACACACTGGTTCCAGCCAATGACAGGGATTACGGCAGAAAAGCACGATTCCTTTTTGGCACCTCCATCCAATGGGAAGGCAATTATGGAGTTTTCCGGCAAGGAGCTGATTAAAGGAGAATCCGATGCTTCCTCCTTCCCCTCCGGTGGTCTGCGTGCAACCTTCGAGGCTCGTGGCTATACGGCTTGGGACTGCACCTCTCCTGCTTTTTTGCGTGAGGATGCGGCAGGCACTACCTTATATATCCCAACGGCCTTCTATTCCTATACGGGAGAGGCGCTGGATAAAAAGACACCTCTTTTGCGTTCCTGTGAGGCGGTCAGCAGACAGGCGATGCGTATCGTGCGTCTGTTTGGCAATCAGACTGCGGAAAAGGTTATCGTTAGCTGTGGTGCAGAGCAGGAATACTTTTTGATTGATAAAAACCTATATCACAAAAGAAAGGATTTGATTTTCACAGGGCGTACACTCTTCGGTGCGGCTCCCCCCAAGGGACAGGAAATGGATGACCATTATTTCGGCAGTATTAAGGAAAGAGTTGCCTGCTTTATGCATGAATTAAATGTAGAGCTTTGGAAATTGGGTGTGCCTGCAAAGACACAGCATAATGAGGTGGCACCTGCACAGCATGAGCTGGCACCGATTTTTGAGGACTGCAATCAGGCAACAGACCATAACCAGTTGATTATGGAGGCAATGAAGCGTATTTCGGGACACCATAATATGACCTGCCTGCTGCATGAGAAGCCCTTTGCAGGCGTAAACGGCAGTGGGAAGCATGTAAACTGGTCTTTGAATACCGATGATGGACAGAATTTGATGGACCCCGGGAAAACACCCCATGAAAATGCACAGTTCTTGGTATTTTTGAGTGCGATTATCAAGGGTGTGGATGAATACCCCGAATTGCTGCGTCTGTCTGCCTCCAATCCCGGCAACGATCATCGTCTCGGCTCTCAGGAGGCACCTCCGGCAATCATTTCCATTTTCCTTGGCGATCAGCTGCAGGATATTTTCGACCAGATTGAGCATGGCGAGGCAACAAGCAGCTTGCAGGGCGGCAGAATGAGAGTCGGTGTAAACACCCTGCCTGCATTGAAGAAGGATGCGACAGACAGAAACAGAACCTCTCCCTTTGCTTTTACGGGGAATAAATTTGAATTTCGTATGCCGCCTTCCTCGGCTTCTATTTCCGGCCCCAATTTTTCCTTGAATACGATTGTGGCAGAGGAGCTGCGGAAATTTGCGGATGAGCTGGAGCAGGCAGAGGATTTCAATGCAGCGGTGCATGAGCTGGTACGCAGAACTTATGTGGAGCATAAGAGAGTTATTTTTGACGGCAACGGCTATTCGGATGATTGGGTAGCGGAGGCAGAACGCAGAGGACTGCCGAATATCACAAATTCCGTAGATGCAGTTGAGGCGTTTTTGGATGATAAGGTGGTTGAACTGTTCGGCAGACATGGTGTTTTGAGCAGCATCGAATTGCAGGCAAGAGCGGAAATTCGCTATGAAGCCTATGTGAAGCAGATTAACATTGAAGCAAAAACCATGATTGACATGGCATCTAAGCAGATTCGCCCTGCGGTTATGAAATATGCAGGGGAGATTGCGCAGGCGGTGGCAGCCCTGAAGGCTATCGGGATGGATACCTCTGCACAGGAGGAGCTTTTGCGTGAAATCAACCATAACATCAAGCTGTTCCATGAAAAGCTGAAGACCTTGACTGTGGTGACGGAGGAAGCGGGCTTGCAGCAGGATGAAAGCAAGGCACAGGCAATTTTCTATCGTGACCATGTGTTTAAAGCCATGAAGGAATTGAGAGAGCCTGCCGACCGTCTGGAAATGCTGATGGATGAAAAGAGCTGGCCCTTCCCGACCTATGGAGAGCTGCTGTTCCATGTTTGATTTACTTGTATGACAAATTAAGAGAGAAATAAAAACGAAACCTCGTTTTTTCAAATGTATTTTTGAAGAAACGGGGTTTTTTCGCATAAAAACCCATTTTTTTGACAGAGAAAAGACAAGGAAAACTTGTATGACAAGTATCGAAATAATGCAAAAATCATAGAAAAAATCATGCAAAAGTATAAAATTCTTACAAATAACGTGTGAAATCAAAGTATTTTCGTTGGTTTTATATGTCAAAAATTATGTATTTTTTTTAATACGATTAAAAAAATATGTGAATTTTCTTGCAAGTGAGAAAAAGTTGCGATATAATG
>NZ_CAKQVD010000015.1 GCF_934277605.1 uncultured Anaerotignum sp. | reverse complement strand
TTTCAAGGCTTTTGAGCCGATGGAACTCGTCTGTTTATTCCTCTGTCTTAGCAAGTCGAAATCCTGATTTCGACTTAAGGTGTCGGATGAAAAATCCGACACCGTTTTTTTGTTTTGCATAAATCCATGCCGCTACTGAGGCAGACGTTACCACCGTAACCGATCAGTATGTGGATGCTCTCTCCAAGGGAGGCCCCTTCATTCTTGCAGAGGGCAAGGCGGTTGCGCTCAATGCAGAGCTGCGCTTCCCTGCCTGCAATTCCTGCAACACCTGCAACCCCTGCAATTCCTGCGGCTGTGAAGCCACTCAGGCAAGCGGAGATGCCGCCCTCGGCGCACCCATTGCGGTCAATGTTACCGTCGGGCTGTTTACCATCGTAAAGCTGTTCCGTACAGTCAATATTATGGTTCATTCTCTTGGCAGATGCGTGCCTGAGCGTTGCTCCGCAAATGCAGCAAACAGCGATCCCTGCAAGGGCTTCGAGGATATCCGCTTCCCCTTGGATTTGTTCTCCCCTGTCGCTAAGCCTCGCTCCTGCTGTGGCTTCGGCACAGTTTTCGGGGAGGATTGCTCCGGCGCAAAATGTAAAGAGGATTGCAAATCATAACCCATCCACACATGTTCTGTCCCCGCTTTTGCGGGGACAATTTTTTGCAATAAAAAAAGGCGTGCCGCACACACGCCAAAGCCGCCTCATTCCTCCTTCAGCTTCACCCGAAAGCGATCCACCCATGCCCGATAGCACTTTTCGCAAAGGTCAAAGCTGTCCCTTCTGCCATCCTGCTCGGAAAAATAGCCCCATGTTTTTTCCGCATGAAAATAATCCGCATGCTCCAAGGGGATTTCCCTGCCGCAGCCGTTGCAAATAACCTTAGAAAGCACACGCTCTTCCTTCTGCTCGGTTTGATATTCTCTCATGCTCTCCTGTCGCCCCCTCCTGCTTCATTTCCTTCTGCTATGCTCCTAAGATAACATTTTTTTGTCGAAAAAGCAAAGGGGAATCCATGGAAATGCCTCCCCCTCTCCCCCTTCTTCTTCGGAAAAACAGTTGTCTTTTCCCGCCCCACTATGATACAATCACAATAGGAAAGACAGAGGTGTCAGTTTTATGGAAAAAATGAAAACAGCATTATCCCATTGTCAAATCTGCCCCAGAAATTGCAGTGTCAACCGCACCGCAGGCGAAACAGGCCGGTGTCATGCGCCGTTTTTGCCGAAGGTTGCCCTCGTCAGCGGTCATCCGTGGGAGGAGCCTTGCATCAGCGGCACAAGGGGCTCAGGCACTGTTTTTTTCAGTCATTGCAATCTAAGCTGTGTGTTCTGCCAGAATCACAGCATTAGCCAAGAGGGCTTTGGGCAGGAAATAACCATTCCACGTTTGGCGGAAATTTTTTTGGAACAGCAGGAAAGAGGCTTTCATAATATCAATCTCGTTTCCGCAGTGCAGTTCATTCCGCAGACGGCAAAGGCGCTTGCGCTTGCAAAGGCACAGGGGCTGCAGATTCCCGTTGTCTATAATTCCAACGGCTATGAATCCCTCACAGGCTTGCGGATGTTAGAGGGCTTGGTGGATGTCTATTTGCCCGATTTTAAATATTGGAATAATGACCTGGGCGTTGCCTATTCCCACGCCCCGCAATACAGAGAAACCGCCGCCGCCGCCATTTTGGAAATGCGCAGGCAGGTGCCGCAGGATGTTTTCGACGCAGAGGGGCTTTTGCACAAAGGCATCATTCTGCGCCATCTCATATTGCCCGGGCAATATAAGGACAGCATGCGTATTCTGGATTGGATAAAGGCATTTCCGGGCGAGGATACCATGGTTTCCCTGATGAGCCAATATACCCCCATGTATCACGCAAGGGAATATAAAGCACTTTCCCGCCGATTGACCACCTTTGAATATGAAAAGGTCATTGCGTATTTTTTTGAAATCGGCTTAAAAAACGGCTTTATGCAAAAACGCTCCTCGGCAACAAGCGACTATACCCCGACCTTCGATTTATCGGGCGTTGCCACCGCCGAGAGCTTTATAAAAAGAGAGGAGAATACACCATGATTAAAAAAGAAAGAGTTGTTACTGTTGAAGGATTGAGAGACGGCAAGGGCAGTGTTGAAATCCATCATATTTTAGAGGGAGAGGACTTAATGGGCCATGGCACCATGTTCGCTCGTGTCATCGTAAAGCCGCATAGCTCTATCGGCTGGCATCAGCACGTTGGCAACACAGAGCCCTATTATATCCTTAAGGGCGTAGGTACCTTCGTGGATAACGATGGCACAAAAACAGAGGTACACCCCGGGGATGTCTGCACCATCAAGGTTGGCGAATGGCACTCCATGGAAAATAACACCGATGAGGATATGGAAATGATTGCATTCGTTATGAACGAATAAAAATAAGGCGGACAACCTGTCCGCCTTTAGGGTGTCGACAAAGTCGACACCTTTTCTGTTTTGCTTTAAACTGTCTTATTTTAAAATTGTAAGCTTTTCCGCAAAAATGGTCAGATAACCCAATGTGCCATTGCTTTTTTGCAGCAGTGCGTGGTATTCCTTGCCGCCTTCCACTGCATAGACCTCTTCCTTCAAATATGCAGCACCCAGAAGATAGCCCTCCTGCTCCAAAATCCGATATCCCTCAAACACAGCCTTTTTTACAGTGCCCTTCAGGGTAAGTGTCAATGTCTTTTCCTTCAGCTCCAAGCCCTTCAGCACACAGCCCGCAAAAGCCTCGCTGTCCTGTTCCATGCCCTCTGTCTCTTTCGCAGCCGCAAGCGCCTTCTGCGCCTCACACCAGTCCTTCAACTGATGGCGCACCTCTTTTGTCGCAATATCCAGTGCCAACACACGCATATCCGCAACCTCTGCCTTAATCTCGATGGGCAGGCGTGCCTCCATACGCTTTACGGTTTCCTCATGGTGCTTCATAAACGCAACCTCAGCCGCAATTTTATCAAAGGCGTCGCCTTCCTCCTCCTTCAGCTGCTTCATAAAGGCACGACGGCGGCGTGTATACAAATCCTTATAATATTCCTCGGAAAATTCCTCCGCATTTTTGGAAACTGCCATATTCAAACACCAATCGGCAGCCTGATTCGCTTCGTACCATTCTTTGGTAAAATATTTCATGCTTCTATATCCCCCTCTTTTCTTCACAAGGTATATGATAACATCCCCGCAAAAGAAAAGCCATTCATCATTCTTAACAAATTCCCGCCAAAAAAGGCAGACAATTTGTCTGCCTTTTCCAAATTTTATACATTTCCAAGTGCGTATACACGAATAACGGAAGAAATTTCCTTCACCATATCCATAGAGGAGAACTGCTTCAATGCCGCCATGAAGTCCTTTTCTGCCCCTTCATGTGTGACCACAACAATTTCCGCATCCTTCTCAATGGTTTCCTTCTGCAGCAAAACCAAAATGCTCATGTTGTTTTCCGCAAACACATTTGCCATTGCCGCCAAGGTACCCGCTCTGTCCTCCAGTTTCATGCGGATGTAATAGCTGCTGGTGGTGTCCCCGATTTGCTTAATCGGCAGGCTCTTATAGCAGCTGCATCCGATACGGCCGTTGGCATCAAACAGCATATTGCGTGCCACATCCATGATATCGCCCACAACAGCACTGCCCGTAGGCAAAGCGCCTGCGCCACGTCCATAGAACATCGCATCATCCACTGCATCCCCATGCACGAATACCGCATTAAAGGAATCGTTTACTGCCGCCAGCGGATGATTCTGTGGAATCATGGTCGGATGAACCTTAACCTCAATGCCTGTCTCTGTATTCTTTGCAATCCCCAGCAGCTTGATATTGCAGCCCATTTCCTGTGCATAGCGCATATCCTTTGCTGTGATTTTCGTAATCCCTTCTGTAAACACATCATCAAAGGTAACAGGGGTATGGAATGCGATGGAAGCCATAATCGCCAGCTTTCTGCCTGCATCATAGCCCTCAATGTCTGCGGTAGGGTCTGCCTCTGCATAGCCCAAATCGGTTGCCATCTGCAATGCCTCCGCAAAGTCCATGCCGTCCTCCTTCATTTTGGTCAAAATGAAGTTTGTTGTCCCGTTGATAATCCCCATAACCTCAGTAATGCTATTGCCTGCCAAGCACTGCTTCAAGGGGCGGATAATGGGAATCCCGCCTGCCACAGCCGCCTCAAAGAGCAAATCGCACCGATGCTCTCCCGCAAGCTCCAGCAGCTCATGCCCGTGTGCCGCCATCAAGTCCTTGTTCGCTGTCACAACGTGCTTGCCCTTCGCCAGAGCCGCCTTGATATATGTGCGTGCAGGCTCAATGCCGCCCATCACCTCAACCACAATATCAATGCTGTCATCGTTGATGATATCCTCCCAAGCGTCTGTCAGCTTTTCCGCAGGCACCTTGTCTGCATATTTCGCCTTGTTCCGCACCAAAATCTTTACGATTTCCAATTCTGCCCCAATTTTGAAGGGCATTTCCTCTTTCTGCTTTTCAATGATTTCATATACGCCACCGCCAACAGTGCCCATGCCCAGTAAGGCGATTTTTCTAACCGCTTGCTCCATGTTTTGTGTCCTCCGTACTCAATTTACCTTTAAACCTTCGTCACTATTTTTTGTGATAATAAAGATTTTAACAGGAAAATTTTGCTTGTCAATAGTTTTTGTCTTTTTTCTGCAAACATTTTTCCGTATCACAAAAACATTTCGTATGCGAATGAATAAAATCCATCTCTTTCAGAGATATTAACCCTGCTTTCCCTCTGTCCCTGTTCTTTTTTTCGTACTTATTTGACGAAACGCCTTCTTTCCTTTAATATATGTAGGAGTATTTTTTTGAAAGGAGCATCCTATGGAAGCATTTGCAAACAGTATCAGCTCAATCAGCGGCTTTTTGTATAGCTATATTCTGATTGCCCTGCTCATTGCAGCAGGACTTTATTTCACCATCAAAACAGGTTTTATTCAGTTTCGCCTTTTCGGCGAGTCCATTCGTGTCATAACAGAAAAAAAAGAGGATTCGGAATCCATTTCCTCCTTCCAAGCCCTCATGGTTTCCACCGCCTCCCGTGTCGGCACAGGCAATGTGGTCGGCGTAACGGGTGCCATCATCGCAGGCGGCGCAGGCGCAGTTTTCTGGATGTGGCTCATTGCCATCATGGGCAGTGCCTCCGCCTTCATCGAATCCACCCTTGCTCAAATCTATAAAAAGAAGGGGGAGCATGGCTCCTATGGCGGCCCTGCGTATTATATCAAGCAGGGACTCGGCTCCTCACTGCTGGGCGGTGCTTTCGCCATTGCCCTCATTCTGACCTATATGGGCGGCTTTAACGCCCTTGCCTCCTTCAATATGACCGATTTCATCAAGGTCTATGTGCCGAGCGAAAATGCCTCCCTCTATATCGGTGCCATTGTTGCCCTTTTGGCAGGCATTGTCATTCTGGGCGGCGGCAAGCGTATCTCAAGGGTAACAGAGGTTCTTGTGCCCGTCATGGCAGGGATTTATATTCTTGCGGCATTGGTCATCGTTTTGCTGCATATGCAGGCGTTGCCCCATGTGTTCGTCCGTATTTTCAGCGAGGCATTCTCCACAAAATCCGTGTTCGGCGGTCTGTTGGGCGCAGCCATGATGAATGGCATTAAGCGTGGGCTGTATTCCAACGAGGCAGGCATTGGCTCTGCTCCGAATGCCGCCGCCTCTGCGGATGTTTCCCATCCCGCAAAGCAAGGGCTGGTGCAGATGCTTTCGGTTTTTATTGATACCATCCTCATCTGCTCCTCCACCGCCTTTATGATTCTTTGCACCAATCTGGATGCCTCCGCCTATGTGGATGCCGCAGGCAACACCATGAATGCCGCCTATATTCAGGATTCTCTCATTGCGAATTTCGGCTCTCTCGGCAGCATTTTCATCACAGTTGCCCTCACGCTGTTTGCCTTCACCACCTTGGTCGGCAACTATTTCTATGCAGAAATGAACATCAGCTATCTCTACCCCAAGGCAACCAAAAATAAGCCCTTCATGCTGTGCTATCGCCTCTTAGCAGCCGCCATCATCTTTATGGGCGCGCAATTCTCCGCAGGCTTGGCATGGGATTTGGCAGATGTCCTCATGGGCATTATGGCACTGATAAACGTCCCCGCCTGTCTCATCATGGGGAAAACCGCCTGTAAGGCTCTGGCGGATTATCAAAAGCAAAAGCAGGCAGGCAAAAATCCTGTTTTCCGCTCTGCCGATATCGGTATCAGCGGCACAGATTATTGGAACGAATAGACGCTTTCGGGCGTTTCCGCATGAAAAAAAGCCGAAAATCCTTTTGATCGGGATTTTCGGCTTTTTCTATGCTCTGTTTGGATTACCAGCCTGCACGGAACTGCATAACGGAATCGGGGATATCCCCATTCACATAATCCTGAATAGAAGCCTTGATGATTGCAAAGCCCTTTTTCAGATTTTCCGGTCTGATGTTCAGTGGCGGCTGAATACGCAGGATATTCTCGGAAAGAGAGATCACCAGCAGACCTCTTTCATACGCACGGTAAAGGATTTTAAAGGTGCCGTCGCCATCAGGCACATCCTTTCCGTCTGCGTCCCTTTTTGTGATTGCCAAGCCACAGGACATATCAATGCCCCTTCTGGCTGTCACAACCTCAGGGAAGGCTGCACGCAGGTCAGCGATACATTCCTCCAAAAGCCTTGTGTTTTCCGCCAAAAGCTTCTGAAATTCTGCCGACTGCATATAATCAAATGCCGCCACACCGGCTGCACACGCCGTTGCATTGCCGCCCAAGGTAAACAGGTGCGCAGGTGCCGGCAGGCAATCCATGATTTCCGCCCTTGCCATAAATGCACCCAAGGGGAAGCCGGCCCCAATGGATTTCCCCATGATGATCCCATCGGGAACAATGTCATAATGCTCAATGCCGAAGAATTTTCCTGTGCGATAAAACGCCTGCTGCACCTCCTCGGAGATAAACAGAATCCCATGCTTTTTGCACAGCTCATGCAGCTTTTTCATAAAGATGGGATGTCCTGCCAAAAGCCCCGCATCGCCCTGCACAGGCTCAATGATGACTGCGGCAACCTCCTCCGCAGGCAGATAGGTAGCAAATGCTCTTTCGATATCTGCGATACATTCCTTTTCACAGGTTTCATCATCGTAGGATACGTCATAATAAGGGAAGCAATAAATCTCAGGCAGCATCGGCCCCATCTTTGCACGCATACGGGTTGTTACCATCGACATGGAAATCGAGCCGTAGGTGCTGCCATGGTAGGCATTGATGAATGTGATGATTTTGCTTCTGCCCGTATAGGCTCTCGCAAATTTTACCGCCGCATCATTGGCATCCGAGCCGCAGTTGCCGAAAACGATTTTCGCAGGCACACCACCTGGATAAACCGAGGTCAGTCTTTCTGCATATTCAATGCTTTTTTTGCTATAAGTATAAGCGATGGTATACTGGGAATAGTTCTCAAGCTGCTCCTTCACCGCTGCGGTGATCACAGGGTTGCAGCTCCCCAGGTTCAAAGAGGAGGCACTGGAAAGAAAATCAATAAATTGATTATCGTCCTCATCATAAATCACATCCCCGTCAATTTTTTTAACCACCAAAGGGTAATAGGACAGGTGCTGTGTAAGCGCTATTACCTTCTTGTCTCTTTCCACCAGAGCATTGCATTTTTCCGTATTCAAAGCCATTGTTACCACTCCTTACTTCTACCGACTCCTTGCGTCAATCTTTCTTTTGTTTTCTGTTACTGCAATTCACGCTTCCAAATAAAAACTCTATAAACCGAATACCTCTTTGGTCAACAAAATCATTTGTATCAATTCTTTTTGGCTTTCGCAATCTTATACAAGCCAAGTGTCAAAATAGGAATTACATACACAATAAACATTACCCATGCCAATGTACCATATCCCTTTGCAATCAAGCCGGTTAAACCGAAGGACGAAATTGCTGTTGTGCCGGCCAGCAAAATGACTGCAACCACAGGAGTTGTCCATTTAGGTGTTTCCGTCCCTTTATTCTTGAATGCCTCATCAATACGGTCTGTAATCGAATAAATCAAGCCGGAGCCTGTTTCAATCAATGTACCAAACAGTACGATTTGGAAAACATAACGCAACCAAGGCATATTCATCTGAGACAGAATATAGTCAACAGGCAATTCCTGATCGATAATAACGGGATAGAAGCCACACATTGCGATAAAGAGGATAATACCGGGCAAAATACCAATCAAGCCGGAGATAATGCCGGCAACTGCCGCATCCTTTGCAGATTCACTGTGCTTAATGGTATACAAAACCGCAATAATAATAGCCAAATTGTAGAACGAATACTGGAAACCACCGATTACCCAGTTCCCTGTTACAGGAACAGAAGCGAGGTTCGCAGAAATTTCATGGCTGTAATTTGCAAATACCAAAACTAAGAACAGGAAGTATACGCCATATAATACAAACGACCACAAGGACAGTACCTTCTCAATCAATGCGGAACCATTCATAACCAGTGCAAATACCGCTACGGACATCCCAATGACACCAATCCACTTGTTTAAGCCGAACAATTCATGTAGAATAGAGCCAGCGGATGCCGATACAACGGCTAATACGATGACAATAAAGCAAATATATGCCACTTCAAATATTACCCAACCGGGCCCCATCAATTCCTTCATAAAGCTCTTATAGTCAAACTTTTTGAAAATCTGTGCAAACGCAAAAGAGACTGCACAAATGATAGACCATACCAGCAGGGATACAATACACATCCCCAGCATACCACCCTTTGGACCATAGCCCATAAAATACTCTACCAATTCACGACCTGTGCCGTAGCCCCCGGCAATTACGCAGGATTGAAAAACAATACCTGGAACAAAGTATTTTTGAAACTTTTTCGATGTTAGAATACTCATAGACTTTCCCTCCTTAAAATCATTTGTCATGTTTCATGCTTCTTTTTCGTTTGTTGACCTTCCTTCGTTATGTATCTGGTTAAACAAAGTTTAACTTGGCTATATTCTATTATATATTATATATTTTGTCAATAAAAAATTAAATAAAATTTATTATATCTAAATATTCGCAAAAAATATACTTGCCTTTATAACCTGTAAGCAAAAAAATAACAGCCCGACAAATCGTTCGGTCAAGCTGCAATTCTTGTTGTTTTTCCTCAATAAAGTGCCGGCGAAATGGTTGCCACTGCCTCCACCTCTTCCTCTCCGGGATTATAAAGCTGATGAAAGGTCTTGGGCGGAACATAAATACTGTCCCCCGCATGAAGCGTATAGACCTTCTCATTGATGTGATATTCCAAGGTGCCCTTCAGCACCAGTGTACATTCCCCCGCTTCCTCATGGAACTGCACCGTGGTGCTCCCCCAGCTTTTCGGCCCAAGGCGGAAGCACAGCATTTCCATCTGCGTGCAGGTGTTCTTCGAGCGGCTGTAAGGTGTCACAAACTGATATTCCATATTGATATCGGCAAACTGAATCTTCGTCCGCTTATCCTTCGCAATCACAGTAACCTCCTCCTGCTCCTCCTGCGAAAAAAGAGAAACCAGCGGAATTTCCAAGCCGTCTGCAATGCGCATTAAAACAGAAAGAGAGGGACTGATGAGGTTTCTTTCTATCTGCGAAATATACCCCGGTGTAACCTCCGCCTTTATTGCCAAATCCTTTGCCGTAATCCCTTTTTCCATTCGGATTGATTTGATTTTTTCTCCAATCACGCCGCCCCGCTCCTTTCACACAGTCCCGCACAAAAGAAATGATGTCCTCCATCATCCTCTGTATTTTTGCTTGTTCATTTTATGCTCTCGTTTGTTTTCATACATCCTTTTGTCTGCCCTTGCCTTCGTGTCAACAATGCTCTCCTGCCCCAACAGCTTCGCACTGCCGTATGAAATCTGCGGCAGGAAATAAACGCTTTCCCGTCTTTTTTGCATCATCCAAAAAAACTTTTCCTTGCAGGCCGCTTCCTTCTCCGGCTTCTTCAGCAGCACACAAAACTCATCTCCGCCAATGCGATAGCAGTTTCCATAGTTGGAATATACCTTCTTCATGCAATCGGCAATCTCCTTTAGGCATCTGTCGCCTGCCAAATGCCCATAGGTATCATTAATATACTTAAAATCATCCAAATCCAGCACAATCAACATTCTGTCCTCCGGCCGTAAATTCAGCGTCCGGTTCAGATAGCTTTTCTGGCTCAAAAGCCCCGTCAAGCCATCCAGTTGATTCCACATTTCATTGCAATAAAGATAATATAATATGGCAATCAGTGTAACGCAAAGCCATGTAATGTGCAGTGTCGGAATCAAAATCTGCACCAATGTCCCCAATGCAAGAAATGCAGTCAAGCCATACATCAATTCCCTGCCCCGATTCTGAAACATCCTTGCCATCTCCAAGGAGTGATACATCAAATATAGCATCCCCGCATAATATACTGCCGTGTAAATAAAAAATCCCGATCCTCTAAAATAATGATTCGTTTCATCCACATAAAAAACCAAGCCCTTTGCAAACAGAGAAATCGTCAGCAGCAGCACATAAATCAGCTCAATGATAAGCGCAATGCGAAGGCTTCCCCGCACACCATCGGAACACTTCAGCGCATAAACCAATAACAGCGGCCCCGCAGGTGTCAGCCCAAAGCCAAGATAATTGGATAGAATATTCACAATACGGAACCCCTTCGGCGCACCATCCACCAAAATCGTAATCAATTCCAAAATCGAAATGGCTCCAATCAGCAGAAAGGTTGCAAAAAACCGCTTTGTTTGCTTCGGATTTAAGGTCTCATTCAAATGCACCAGCACGCACATAAAGCCAAGTACGAAAATGTTTATTGCAGTCAATGTTAAAAAATATAAATCCGTCATGCCTCTGCTCTCTTTCCAAAATCTGCGACTCCGTTCGGAATCCCCCATTGTTTTCGTTTCATTTCTCTTTTTATTGTACCATTTGTTCCACAATATAGCAAATCTTGTTTTTTATATTCCACATGCAATGCTTCATAAAAGCACTCAATATACCTTTAACAGCATCAGCAGCAGCGTCATCACAACCATGCTAAAGGGCAGCATCAGCGAATTTAAAACCGCCGCCACCGAACGATTATAGCCGCACCGCTCCGTATAAATCGGCGCAACGCTCAAAATCGGCGAAAAAACGATAATTGCCAAAACCTGACGATACCGCAGCGGTATAGGCAGGAGGTAATAAATCAGCAAAGAAAATGCAGTCCCCAACGCCATTCGCAGTAAAAAAACACCTGCCATGTCCTTTCCTTCACTGCGATTGAGCTTCGGCTCAAACAAAATCCCAATCAATAGCATTGCCAAAAAGGAGTTTGCCTGCCCAATCATCCCCGCAACCGTATAAACAGGCTGTGGCAGGTGGATTTGTGCCGCACAAAGCAAAATCATCACCAAATATGTAACAAACGGCATGGAGGAAAAAAGCGTCCGCAAAATCTCCTTGCCGTTCACGCTCCCCTTGGAAATCACCATTGCAATCGAAAAGGTAATCCCAAAGCACATGATGGCATTGCCCACATCAAACATACAAACGAGTGCCACCGCATCTGCCGCAAAAAAGCCGGACATATACGGCAGTGTGCAAAGCCCAATGTTAAACCCCGCCGTATTGATGATATAAAACGCACGGTGGGCGGGCGATTTTTTCCGTGTCACCAGCAGCACAACGGCAATCGCAATAAAGTTCACCGCAAAGCCAATGCCAATCGCCATCAAATAGCTGTGGTTCAGCTCCAAGCCCTGAAAATTTTTAATAATCGCCATCGGCAGTGTAACCTTCAGCACCAGCTTGCTCAAAAAGCCACTGTCCTCCACCGAAAAAAGCCCTATGCGCTTCAGCAAAAAGCCCAATGCAATCATAAACAGAAAGCCGCCCGCCTTGATCAATATTTCATCCATAAAACGCCTCCCATTTCCTGCGTATAAAAAAGGGCTTCCATCTATCATAGACGAAAGCCTTTTTTCAAATTCTGTTTTTCGATTACAGAGCTGCCTTTGCTGTTTCTGTCAGCTTTGTGAAAGCAGCGGGATCGGATACAGCCAGTTCAGCCAGCATTTTTCTGTTGATGTTTACGCCGGCAACCTTCAGACCGTGAATCAGCTTGCTGTAAGAAATTTCGTTCATTCTTGCTGCTGCGTTGATTCTAACAATCCACAGGCTTCTGTATTCTCTCTTTGTCTGTTTTCTGCCTGCGAAAGCAAATGCCATTGCCTTCATTACAGACTGCTTTGCTACTCTGTACTGTTTGGATCTGGCACCACGGTAGCCTCTTGCCAGCTTCAGTACTTTTTTATGTTTTTTTCTAGCGTTCAATGCGCCTTTTACTCTTGCCATTGTAAAGTCCTCCTAATAAATATACTCGAAAAATAGTTATCCCAAGACTGCTTGCTTATGCGTAAGGCAGCAGTGTCTTTTTTACTTTGTTTTCTACTGTTCTGTCTACTGTTGTAGCGTGTCTCAGGTTTCTTTTTCTCTTTCTGGACTTCTTACCAAGGATGTGCTGTGTGTTGGATTTGTTTCTTTTCAGTTTACCTGTGCCGGTAATTTTGAATCTTTTAGCAGCAGCTTTTTTTGTTTTCAACTTAGGCATTGTATTTTCCTCCTAAAAATGTTTTGTGATAGTTTCCTTCCGCTTTTTGCGGATCAGTTCTTTGGTGCAAGGAACATAACCAGGCTCTTGCCTTCCATCTTAGGCTGTTTGTCCACCGTGCCGAATTCCTCTGTGGCCTTTGCAAAATCCTCCATGATTTGCATGCCAACCTTGGAATGACCGATTTCACGTCCTCTAAAACGGATGCTGATTTTAACCTTGTCGCCGTCCTTCAAAAATTCGTTTGCTTTTTTGACTTTTACCTGAACATCATGTGTATCGATGCTGGGGGACAAACGCAGTTCCTTTACATCAACAGTTTTCTGCTTCTTTCTGGCTTCTTTTTCTTTCTTTGCCTGATCGAATTTGTATTTACCGTAGTCCATAATGCGGCATACGGGGGGTTTCGCTGTTGGTGCGATCTTTACCAGATCGAGCTTTCTTTCGTCAGCGATTTTCTGGGCTTCTCTGGAAGAAACGATACCAAGCTGTTCGCCGTTTTCGTCAATCAGTCTGATTTCCTTGTCCCTAATTTGTTCGTTAATCATCAATTCAGTAATTGTCAAGCACCTCCCAAATAAACTGTGTCCACAAGCGTCCTTTCTCAAAAAGAAAAGCGCCGGAAGAATCCGCCGCACACAGAAAAACAGAGCAATCCTCTGTTCAAATACTGTATTAACCCTATTTGCTCATGCCATAAGGTGAGAAGCGGAACTTCTTCTTTGTTTACCGAATTAGTATATCATGTGAAACCCCCATTGTCAAACCTTTTTTCCCGATTTCACGGTTTTTTTCAAAAATGAGGCGGAGATTTCTCTCCGCCCCTTTTTCTGTCAAGCTCAATCCAGAGCCTTTGTATCGATTTCTTCCTTGATTCTTGCAATGAAATCTGCCAGAGCAACCTGACCTTCCTCGCCGTTCTTTCTGGAACGCAGGGAAACCATGTTTGCTTCCTGGTCCTTTTCCCCCACAACGATGATGTAAGGTACTCTTTCGTTTCTTGCCTCTCTGATTTTGTAGCCGATTTTTTCTGCACGGTTGTCTGTTTCCACACGGATACCCGCTGCATCCAGTGCATCCTCCACGCTCTTTGCATAGTCTGCAAATTTTTCGGAAATCGGCAGCACCTTAACCTGAACAGGAGACAGCCATACGGGGAACTGACCTGCGAAATGCTCAATCAGAATACCGATGAAACGCTCAATAGAACCGAAGCATACACGATGAATCATAACAGGGCGTTTCTTTGTGCCGTCTGCCGCTGTGTATTCCAGCTCAAAGCGTTCGGGCATCTGCATATCCAGCTGGATGGTACCGCACTGCCATGTTCTGCCGATGGAGTCTTCCAGATGGAAGTCAATCTTAGGACCGTAGAATGCACCGTCGCCTTCATTGATGGTATATTCAATGCCGTTTTCATCCAATGCGTTCTGCAAGCCTGCTGTTGCAATTTCCCAAGCCTCGTCGGAGCCCATACTGTCCTCAGGTCTTGTGGACAATTCAATGTGATATTTAAAGCCAAACAGCTTGTATACACTGTCAATCAAGCTGATAACGCCGGAAATTTCATCCTTAATCTGTTCCTCTGTCATAAAGATATGTGCGTCATCCTGGTTAAAGCAGCGAACACGCATCAAGCCATGCAGCGCACCACTCTTTTCATGTCTGTGAACCAGGCCGATTTCAGCCACACGCATAGGCAAATCTCTGTAAGAGTGCATATCCTGCTTATAAACCAGCATACCGCCGGGGCAGTTCATGGGCTTCACAGCGTAGTCCTCATCATCAATCACTGTTGTATACATGTTGTCCTTGTAGTGTTCCCAGTGACCGGATCTGTACCACAGCTCTCTATTCAGAATGATGGGTGTGGAAATTTCCACATAGCCTGCCTTTTTGTGAATGTCTCTCCAGTAATCCAGCAGTGTGTTTTTCAGCACCATGCCTTTGGGCAGGAAGAAGGGGAAACCGGGGCCTTCATCCAAAAGTGCAAACAGCTTCAGCTCCTTGCCCAGCTTTCTGTGATCACGCTTCTTTGCTTCCTCCATCATTGTCAAATAAGCCTCCAGCTCGGATGCCTTGGGGTAAGCAGTGCCGTAAATTCTGGAAAGCATTTTGTTCTTTTCGGAGCCTCTCCAGTAAGCACCTGCAACAGATGTCAGCTTGATTGCCTTCACTGTCTTTGTGCTCATCAGATGAGGGCCTGCGCACAGGTCTGTAAAGTCGCCCTGCTTGTAGAAGGAGATTACCGCATCCTCAGGCAAATCCTGAATCAGCTCAACCTTGTAAGGCTCTTCTCTTTCCTCCATGTATTTGATTGCCTCTGCTCTGGGCAGCTCAAATCTTTCAATCGCAATGTCCTCTTTTGCGATTTTCTTCATTTCTGCCTCCAACGCTTCCAGTTCTTCCTGTGTGAAGGCCTTTTCTCTGTCGAAGTCATAATAGAAGCCGTCTGCAATGGCAGGGCCAATCGCAATCTTTGCTTCGGGGTACAGGCGCTTAACAGCCTGTGCCAGCATATGAGATGCTGTGTGGCGGAATGCCAATTTCCCTGCCTCATCCTCAAATGTGCAAATGGAAACCTCTGCATCCTTGTCCACAACAAAACGTAAATCCTTTACCTCGCCGTCAACGATTCCTGCACAAGCATTTCTTGCCAAGCCCTCGCTGATGGATTTTGCAATTTCCAGAACAGAAACCGCATTGTCAAACTCTTTTACTACGCCGTCCTTCAGTGTAATTTTCATTCTAATCTCTCCTTTTTAGAACATTTTTTCCTGAAAGCGAATTTCGGGCAAAAGAAAAAGCCCATCATCCACTTTCCTCTACGAAAAGGGACGAGAGCAACTACCCCCGCGGTTCCACCCTAATTGTTCTGATTAAACCACTCATTTTTTGACGATAACGGAGTCACCGGGCTGTATTAAAGCCGCTCAGAGGTGGTTTTCGTTCTCTTTCCAAAGCAGGATGCTCCCAGCGAAACGCATCTCTGTGGCATTCGGAAAGGACTACTGTCCTCATCAACGCATTTACCATATCTTGTGTCTTCCACAAGAATCATTATAGCATGCAGAATGATTCTGTCAACAGTTTTTCGCAAATTTATTTACAAATGTCCGTTTTCTGTGTACATCAGAACCATTTCTTGCGCTTGAAAAAGATAATAATGCCCGCAATGCAGGCAACAGAAAGCAGGCATACGAAAAAATATCCGTATCGCCACGCATATTCCGGCATTTCAAAGTTCATGCCGTACCACCCTACGATTAACGTCAGCGGCAGAAAAATCGTTGTCACAACCGTAAAAATCTTCATGGTCGTGTTCAAGCTGATGTCCACCTCCGCCTCATAGCTTTCCCGCACCTGCGTCACAGCCTCCCGCAGATTCAGCACATTTTGGAACCGCCGCTCCGTTCTTCTGTAAAGCATTTTAAAGGAGCGCAGTGTTTTCCCGTCAAAAATCCCGTTCTCGTTCTCCACCAGAATATCCAGCACATTCAAAAACTGCTCATAATATTTCTTCAAAACCATCAAGCGTTTGCGCAGGCTGATGATTTCCGAAACACAGTCCCGCTTTCCTGTCGCAATCAATGCCTGCTCCAAGCTCATAATTTCCTTCTCAATGCCGTCAAATACAATATCGTCCTTCTTGGTCTGCAATTCAAAAAACGAATAAATCACACGGTTGAGCGTAACCCGCTCCCCCAAGCCCGCCATACATTCTTCCAAAAGGGCAGTCACAATCTCCTCCTTCGAGGTAAAGAAAAACGCCTTCCCCTTCTCCAGATACAAAATCACACTTCCTCGGCTCAAAAGGATATTCTCAAAATCCGGCATTTCCAGACTCACACAGTCAAAATTTTCAAAGGAATCATATCTCGCATAGCTAAACCGCCTTGCCTCCTCCAAAATTTCCGCAGAAATCCCCCATTTTTTGCCGCAGGCAAGCATTTTTTCATAGGGGAAAATGCCGAGCAAACCTTCCTCCTGCCCCGTCGGCTCCGCTTTCTTCTGCCATGTGCCGCCTTTTATGCTGTAATACATTGCAATCCCCCATTTCCGTAAAAGAAAAGCGGCTTTTGCCGCTTTCTCCTCGTTTTCATCTTTCCCCGCATACACACTCGTATGCAGAAAAATCATACGCTCTCTGCTTTTTTATGATAATTCGTTTCTCGCCTTTTGTCAATTTCTCAGCCCAAACGCACCAAATCCTCAATCGCAAGAGAGCAGACCGTTCCGTGTGCCTCGGTTTTCATGCCGTGGCAGCTATTGATGGCCTCCATGATTGCCTTTCGCTTTTCCGCAGAAGAAACAATCGCAATGATTTCCTTCTCCTGCTGCACCGTAATGCCGTAAAATTCCTCGGTGCTTTCGCTACCTGCCCAACGGGCGTGGATAATCGTTCCGCCCCTTGCGCCTGCCTTTCTTGCCGTTTCCATAACCTCCTCCGTAAAGCCTTGATTCACTGTCACCAGAATCATGCTGTTTTCCATGCCTTCCTCTGTCATTCTGTTCTCCCTCCCCACTTCATGCTGCACATTCATCTGTATCGCCAAAGCCGTAACGTGCGCCATGGCAGTCAATTTCATATCAAACACAATCCCACGGGAGCGTGCCGCACCACGCAGCTCATGGTTTAAATCCCGCATCACCTGGTTGACCATCGTGCCCTTGCCAACCGTAAACACAACATCCTTCTCCACGCCGTCCAGGCCAAGCAAATCTCTGATTTCGGAGGTCGCCGTCCCCTTTCCCGCACACTGAAAATGGTGTGTCAGCTTTTGTCCGTTGAACACCTCAATCATATTTCTGCCCTGCCCGCGCTCCACAATGGAAACAATAAGCTTCATCGGCTCTATCTTAAATTCCTTCATTCCTTCACCCCTTCTCAGTCAAAATACAAAATATCGTCCTCAAGCTGATGCAGCTGCACCGCAATATAACGCTGCTTTGCCTTTTCCTTCAGCTGTGTGAGGAAGCCCATCATCTGAATGGTAATCAAGGGTGTCATGGCAACCATGGCAACAATGCCAAACGCATCCGTCATCACATTGCCACCCATTGCCTCACAGGCGCCCATTGCAAAGGGCAGCAAAAAGGTTGCTGTCATCGGGCCGGAGGCAACGCCGCCGCTGTCGTATGCAATCCCCGTGAAAATCGGGGAAACAAAGCGTGTCAAAATCAGCGCAAACACATAGCCGGGAATCAAAAACCACAAAATCGAAACCCCCGTCAAAATACGCAGCATGGCAATCCCAACGGAAATACAAACCCCGACGGAAAGTGCCGTCTGCATCATTTTTGCCGTCACAAAGCCGTTGGAAATTTCCTCCACCTGCTTCGTTAAAACGTGAACCGCAGGCTCTGCCGCAACAATAAAATACCCAATCAGCATACCAATGGGAATCAGCAGCCATGTAAATCTGCCCGATGCAATCCCCGCACCGATAATCTGCCCAACAGGCATAAAGCCGATATTTACGCCGCAAAGGAACATTGCCAAGCCGATATATGTAAATAAAAAGCCAAAGCCCACACGCAAAAGCTGATGCCTTTTGTATCTGCGGAATAAAAGCTGAAACAGCACAAATGCCGCCGCAATGGGAATCAATGCCACTGCCACCTCTTTGAAATATTCGGGAAGGGCGTGTGCAAACAGCATTGCCGCCGCCCTTGTCGTTTGCACCTCAGGCACCTGTGTTGCGGAATATAACGCCTGCTCGGGTTCATAAAAAATCCCCAGCAAAAGCACTGCCAAAATCGGCCCGATGGAGCAAAGTGCAATCAAACCGAAGCTGTCCTCTCTGGATTTTTTGTCGCTTCGCAGGGTTGCCAAGCCAATCCCCATTGCCATGATAAACGGCACCGTCACAGGCCCCGTTGTCACACCGCCGCTGTCAAAGGAAACCGGAATAAAGGAATCCGGTGCCAAATATGCCAAAATGAAAACAATGGGATAAAATACCCAAAGCATTTTTGCCAAAGGGATGTGGAAGAAAATACGAACCTGCGCAATCATCAAAAATAAGCCAACCCCTGCCGCAACAGAGAAAATCAAAATCTTATTCGGAATGGCAGGCACCTGCTGTGCCAAAACCTGCAAATCCGGCTCCGCCACCGTAATCAGCATACCCAAAATCAGACAGACCGCAAGCGGCATAATGACGTTTTTCGCACGGCTCATTTCCATACCAATGCCCTCGCCCATCGGCATCATGGACATATCTGCGCCCATGGTAAAAAAGCCCATGCCGATAATCAGCAGGCCTGCCCCAAACAAAAACAGCACCAAAGCCCCCGAGGATAACGGCAAAAGCGTAATGCTCAAAAAAAGCACGATTGCCGTCAAGGGCAGTACGGATGCCAAGGATTCCATAATTTTTTCTTTCAAACGGATATTTTCTAACAGAAAAATCCCTCCTCTCTGATTTTTCAGGAAACACCCAAATTTCCTACTATATTACTTCCAATTTTATCATTTTCGGCTTTCCCGTGTCAATCCGTGTTAAGACTTCTTAACATAAAGTTTTCATTCCCTGCATTTTTGTTCATTCAAAATCACTGAACGCCCCACATAAAAAGCGGCTACCGCATGGTAACCGCTCTTTTATATGAGTTTATATGAGTTTAGGAATTTTAGAATAGTTTTCTTTTATTTTTAACACAAGCATTTTTATTTTGAGGTTATTTGTTTCATTTTAAATTTGAATGGAGAAGGTATTTTTCGTTTCCCGTTCCTTATTTGAAGAACAGCTCGTATACTTCCTTGGTGGGCATGTCCTTGCCTGTAAACAGGTGGAACGCCGCAGCGCCTTGCCACATCAGCATACCTGTGCCGCCGACAGCCACCTTACAGCCTGCCGCCTTTGCGGACTGCACAAATTTTGTTTCCTTGGGATTATAAACCGCATCTGCAACTACCAAATCGGGATGGAATACGGATACATCCTCAACCAAGGACTGCTCATCCAAGGGCTTCATGCCAACCTTTGTTGCATTCACCAGAATATCGCTTTCCTTGATTGCCGCATACAGTGCCTCTGTTTCCTCCAAGGGCTGAATGCTGACCTCGCAATCGGGAACCATCTGCTGAATTTTCTTCACTGTTTTTTCGCCGTTTGCGTAAAATTCATCTTTTCTGTTGAAGATGGAAAGCTTCTTTGCGCCGTCCAATGCACACTGCACCTGAATTGCTGTTGCCGCACCGCCGGCACCCATCACTGTGATTTTCTTGCCCTTCACATCAACGCCGTTTTCCTTCAGGTTTCTGACAAAGCCCATGCCGTCTGTGTTGTTGCCGTAAAGCTTGCCATCCTTTACCACAACGGTGTTGCAGGCACCAATCAGCTTTGCCGCGTCGGAAAGCTCATCCACCAGCTCCGCAACCCTTGTTTTGCAGGGCATGGTTACGTTGAAGCCCTTGCAGCCCAGCACCTTCAGTGCATTGACAGCCTCCTCTGTTTTTTCCAGAGGCACATCGTATGCCAGATACGCATTGTCCAGACCTGTCTGTGCAAAGCTGTAATTATACATAGCAGGGGAACCGCTATGCCCTACGGGAGTACCGATCAAACAAAACATGCCTGTTCTGCCTGTGATTCTTTTTTCCATTGTATTTTTCCTCCTTACTTTTTTCTTTTGTTAAATTTCCAGTGCTGCATTCAGGCCTTCTGCGGTTGCATCCAGTGCCTTTCTTGCCTTCACTGCGTCACCGATGACATAGGTCTCCGCAACGATTTTCTTGATTTCCTCGCTGATGGTATCGTTGTTGCGATAGCCCATTGCCAAAACCACGTTGTCGAAGCCTTCCAGTCTGCCTTCGGTGCCGTCTGCCAGTGTGTAGGATACGCCGTCTGTAAAGAACTGCGCAACCTTCGCACCGGTCACACCCTGTACCTTATAAGTATCAAAATCCTTCATTAAGAATTTACGGTGTTCGGGAATCACATCGGGGCCAAGCTGATCTCTCAATTCGATTACGGTTACCTCATGGCCCAGCTCGCCCAAGAAGTCTGCCACCTCGCAGCCAACCATGCCGCCGCCAACAACCAGAACCCTTTTGCCCACAGTTGCCTTGCCGTCCAGCAAATCGCCTGCATGGATAACACCTGTCTCATTGATGCCGGGGATAGGCAGCACCAGAGGGTTAGAGCCTGTTGCAACAATCACTGCATCGGGCTTTTCTTCTGCCACCAGTGCAGGTGTCACTTCTGTGTTCAGAATCATTTTCACGCCATATTCTTCGCATTTTGCAATATAGCTTCTTACCATATTTGTAATATCGCCCTTCCCGGGAGGGTATGCAGCCAAGCGCATATTGCCGCCGAGAATGTCGCCTTTTTCATACAGTGTTACGGCATGGCCTCTCTGCGCTGCGGTAAATGCCGCATACAGTCCGCCGGGGCCACCGCCGATAACCATAACGGTTTTCTTTGTCTCGGCAGGCTTGAAGTCTGCTTCTCTGCCGGCCAGAGGGTTTACCAGGCAGGTAATGGGTTCGCCCTTAAACATATTGGGAACACAGCCCTGCAAACAGCCGATACAGGGGTTCATCAAATCCAGTCTGCCCTCCTTTGCCTTGTTGGGCATTTCGGGGTCTGCAATGCTCTGTCTGCCGAAGGCAACCAGGTCTGCTCTGCCCTCTGCAATCATCAGCTCTGCATACTGCGGCTCTGTGTAACGGCCAACTGTGATAATGGGAACGGAAACCGCACGTTTGATTTCTGTCACATAATCTGCGCTGAAGCCGCCATGAATCAAGCTGGGCGCCCACATACATTCATCACGCAGATGAACGGATCTGGAAATGTGCAGGCCATCCACGCCACATTCCTTCTCCAGATAGGAGGCAACTGCTGCCGCATCCTGTGCAGTCTGTCCGCCCTCCACATCATCTGTTGCGTTGATACGGCAAAGGATTGCCAGAGAATCGCCTGCTTTCTTGCGGATATTTTCGATAATCAGCTTCGGCAGACGCATACGGTTTTCAAAGGAGCCGCCAAATTCGTCCACACGCTTGTTGGTTCTTGCGGAGATAAATGTGCTAACCAGATACCCATGTGCACAGTGGATTTCAACCGCATCCGCACCTGCTTTCTTCGCTCTCAGTGCTGCATCGCCGTAACATTCAATCAAACGATACAGTTCCTCTCTTGTGATTGCCTCGGGTGTTTCTCTGCCGCAGGAGGCAGGGATAGCGCTTGCTGCCTTCAAGGGATAGCCTGTGATTTTTGTGTTGCCTTCGGGGCCTGCGTGCTGCAGTTGAATGGAAACCTTCGCACCCGCCTGATGACAAGCCGCAATAGCCGCCTGGAAGCTGCTGATTGTGCTGTCATCATACAGGCAAGGCTTTCTCGGGCCGCCCTTTGCTTCCTTATAAACAACGGTTGCCTCAAAGGTAATCAGACCAAAGCCGCCCTTTGCTCTTGCACCGTAATAGGATGCGGAGCGTTCGCTCATTGTGCCGTCTGTGTTTGCAAAGTTGTTCCCCATGGGAGACATCACAAAACGGTTTGCAACTGTCATAGGACCAATCTGAATGGGCTGAAACATAGCTTCAAATTTCATTTTTTCTCCTCCGTTTCTCTTTTCTCTTGCTCTTTTTTTCATTCGTGCGTTTCTTCTTCGTTATTCCACAACGGTGCAGGTGCTGACCTCAGAGGGCTTCACACGCAGTGCCGCGATTTTTGGTACTAAGGTTTGGAAATACTCGGTTGCCCGATGAAATTCCACCGCCCCTTCATCCTGATATTTTTCGATAAAATAGAACACCTGCGTATCGTTTTGGTCGCCTGCCAAATCATAGCTGATACAGCCTGCTTCCTCTCTGGTTCTTGCAATCATTTCCTTCGCAATTTCCAGAAATTCCTCCTGCAAGCCTTCCTTCACGGTGTTTTTCGCAATCAGTACAACCATCCTTTTTCCTCCTTTTATTTTTCGGGCATTGCCTCGGGCCAGCCCTCCGCCAACACCTTAACGGTATTGTCAAAGTTAAACTTTGCCGCTGCCGCAACACCCTTTGCCAGAATCGCATCGCTGATAACCTCAACGCCCATTGCCTTGGGTTCAACGCCCTTTTCCTTCAGCATACGGCAGAATGCTGCTGTGTCGCCGCAGCCTGTGCCGGGTGCCAGTCTGTCATGCATGGATTCATCTCTCAGGATGGATGCCGCATAGGGTCTTTCATAAACGTCGTTAATCTGTACGGAAACGATTTTTTCTGCGGGAATCCCTTCCAGAACAGAGAGGTCAACGGGCTGATTTGCTCTCAGCCAATGCCAGCTATCCAGAATCAGCTTCGCATTTTCACAGCCGCTTTCCTTCACAACCGCCCACGCTTTTTTCACATCGGGCAAACCGCTGTAAGGCATAGGCTCAACGCCAATGGTGTATTTGCCCGCTCTGTGGCACAGCTCTTTTAATTTCTGTGCTGTGTGTGCAACGGAATAGTTTTCCATCAGACCACAGTTGATGTGGTTCACGCCGAACAGCTCGCACATGTGGAAGCACATCTGTTCCTTATATTTCTGTTCATAGGAACGGTGATCCTCCGCCCACTGCACGATATATTCCACTTCTGTAACCTTCATATCGTATTTTTCAAGAATTGCCAGAATATCTGCATCAAACAAGCCTTCATTCAGTGCATCCACATAGGTTTCCGCACGCAGACCAATGCCTTCAAAGCCTGCCTCCTTGGCCGCCTTCACTCTTTCCTCAAAGCTGCACTGATCGCCCAGTGTCCAAGAGCTGACTGTGATGGGATATTTTTTAGACATAAGATAGTTCCTCCTTCGTATCTCTCTTTTGTAGTTTTTTTATTTTCTTAGTGCGGAAAGCTTTTGCAGCAGTTCCTCGCAAATCGACTCAATTTCCTTTCCGGTAGTATCAATCACGATATCTGCCGCTCTTTCGTATTTCTCTCTGCGGCTTTCCATCAGGTTTTGAATGAAGGGCACATTCATGTTGCCGTTGAGCAGAGGACGCTCTGTGCTGTCCTTCACTCTTTCATAAATAGCCTCCGGTGTTGCCGTCAGCCAAACCACATAGCCGCTGTTTTTCATCAATTCCACATTCTTCTCCCGCAGAGGAACACCGCCGCCGCAGGAAACCACCATGTGCTTTCTCTCTCGCAATTCAATCAAGGTATTGCTTTCGCAGTTGCGGAAATATTCCTCCCCGTTGGTTGCGAAGATGTCCTTAATGCTCATCCCTTCCTTTTTCTGAATGTATGCGTCCATTTCCATGATTTCCATGGCAAGAAGCTCACTCAGCTTGGCAGAAACAGTGCTTTTGCCCGCACCCATAAAGCCAATCAAAAGGATGTTTTTATCAAATAGTGTTTTTGCCTGAATCCGCTTGCTGTTTGCAATAATGCCCTCGAAGATATGCAGAATCTCCTCCTCAAAGACGGAGCCTGCAACCGCCTCAGCCACACGGGCAAGCTGTTTCTTCTCCTGCTCCGGCTGCAAAACAGGCAAGCCGTTTTCTCTTTTGTATGTAATGATGCCCTCGATACATTCCATTCTTGTCTTTAGTGCTGCGGTAATGCGTTCATCGCAGTCCGCAATGATGCTTCTCAGGCAAGCCAATTCCTTTTCCATATCGTTCCTCTTTTCTGTTGCACCTTTTTCTTTTGTATGAAGCAATCCCTTGTTTGCGGCAATCACTGTGCGTCCTTTTCAAAACGCAGGTTCAAAATAATCGCAAACACAATCCCAATTGCCGTTACTGCTGCATTGAACAGCAGAATATATCTGGGGCCCTCTACGCCGCCCACCTTGGAAAGTAGGCTCGCCACATTCAGCACTGCATAGTTTGCAATGGAGGATGCAATCATAACAACCGCTGTGATTTTGCCCTTGTCTCTCGGGAACATTTCATTTGCCGTAGAGGTTGCAAGCTGTAAAACGCCGCCTGCCGCAAAATAGCCGATTAAGAAGCCGCCCACCATGCAAATCTGCGGAATCTGCACGAAATACATCAGCAGCAGTGCGCAGAACGCAACGCAGGGATAGATAACCAGAACACGAATGGGCTTCAAGCCCTTTTTCATCAATGCCGCTGTCAAAAGCACCGCACAAATGATGCCTGCGGAATAGAAGGACTGAATCATGGAGGGGTTTGCCATGCCGTAAAGCTTGCCCAGCTCCTGATTGCAGTTCATAAACAGCATGAAGGTTGTGGATGCGGTAAAGCCGATGCAAACCAGCAAAATTGCGGAGGGTGTCAGCTTCATTTTTCTCTTTTCCACCGTGCCGTCTGCTGCCTTGGGTGCTTCCTCTCTGGGAGGGAACGGCAGAATTGCCAAAAAGATACCGTCTACAATGATAATGCCTGCCGCCAGGAAATACAGTGTGCGGAAGGACATATCCTTTGCCGCCACAAAGGTAATCAGGAAGGGCAGTAAGAACTGTGCCATAGAAATTGCAAATTTGGTAAACAGGTTTGCAATCGCACCGTTTTCCTTAAAGATTTCCATGCAGGAGGGCGTAATGCTTGTATCCAAAAAGGAGTTTGCCATGCCGCTGCAAATCATCAGAATATATGCCAAAACTGTGCTATGTGTAAAGGTAATGCCGATAAAGAAGATGGCAAAGAACACCACGCCGACCAATGCGCTCAAGCGTCTGCCGTATTTATCGGAGAACGGCCCTGCAAACGGGAAGGCAATTAATCGCCCCAAGCCGACAGCCGCAATGATTGCCATAACCTTGCTGACATCAAAGCTGCCGTCCGCAAGCTGATTTGCACCCCACATGGCTGCAAAGCTTTGCTTATACTGTCCCATAATCGTTACGGCGATACCCAAAATGAAGTAGGTCACATATAAGGCAACCGCCGTAGGATAATACTTTTTCTGATTCATTTCTTCCCTCTTTTCTCATTTTCTCTTTTTTGTTACATCTTATTTCTGAAAGAATTTTTCCTTCACCTCTGCCACAGGCATATCCAAGCCGGTATAAAGCTTTGCGGCCGCCGCACCCTGATAGATGAGCATCCCCAGACCACCGACTGTTTTGCAGCCTGCCGCCTCTGCCTCCTGCAAAAGCTTTGTTTTTTCAGGCTCATAAACCACATCCGTAACCACCAAATCCTTTCGGAATAAGGCAGCATCTGTAATCAGGCTAACCTCCTCCAAGGGGTGCATCCCAACCCTTGTTGCGTTGGAAAGAATGTCGCTTGTACGGATTTCCGCTGCCAGTTTTTCGGTATCGTCCAAATCATAAACCGTGATTTTCTGTTCGGGAAAGGCCTGCTGATACTCTGCCGCCTTCGCCACCGCCTTCTCCCAGAAGGCATCCTTCTTATTGAAAACGGCAACCTCTCTTGCTCCGTCCAGAAGCACCTGCGCCTGAATGGCTGCGGAAACACCGCCTGCCCCCAGAAGCGTGATTTTCTTCCCCTTCACATCAATCCCCTCTTGTCTGAGGTTTTCAACATAGCCCTCGCCGTCTGTGATGTAGCCCGTCAGCACACCGTCATGGTTCACAACAGTATTGCAGGCGCCCACCAGCTTGGCGGCAGGGGAAATTTCATCCAGATACTTCAGTACCTCCTGCTTGCAGGGCATCGTAATGTTTGCCCCCTTCATATTGAAGGTACGGAAGGCTTGGATGGCATCCGCTGTCTGATTCCTGTCTACATCAAACGCAAGATACTTGTAATCCAATTTCCACTTTTCAAAGCAGTAATTATACATGGCAGGGGATTTGGAATGCTCTACGGGAGAACCGATTAACCCAAAAAGCCTTGTTTTTCCTGATATTTCCATCATAGGAATCTCCTTTTCTTTTTTCATTTCGGCGCCGTTTTTGTTTTACAGGTTCAGTGTATCGCAGAAAGCTTAAAAGCACAAATTGATTATTTTGCATTTTTGATAGATTTTATCTATGACGTATGCTATACTTTTTAGAGAAATATCCGATGGCACATAAATTGCTAATGAAAAAACAGGAGGGATTTCCGTGAATCTATATCAACTGCGCTATTTTGTAACCCTGGCAGAAACCAACCACTTCGGTAAGGCTGCCGAAAAGCTTTGTATCGCACAGCCAAGCCTCAGCCATGCCATTGCACAGCTTGAGGCGGAGCTTGGGGTGGTGCTGTTTGAACGCAAAAACCGCTCCTCCACGCTAACCAAGGAGGGACTGCAATTCCTTTCCTATGTGGAAAAATCCTTGGAAATCCTCGATAACGGCATTGCTTCCATGGCGCATATCTCTCGTGGGGAGGGCTGTATCGAGCTTGGCTTTCTGCGTACCTTGGGGCTTTCTCTCATTCCGGAGCTGGCAAACGGCTTTTTGCAGGAGCAAAAGGATAAAAACGTCCAATTCAAGTTCTATACGGATGTCACGCAGCCGCTTTTGCAGGGCCTAAAGGATGAAAAATACGATATGGTGTTCTGCACCCGGCTCGAAAACGAGAAAACCATTGAATTTATCCCCGTTTCCAAGCAGGATTTGGTGCTGATTGTGCCGAGAAATCATCCCTTGGCAAACCGCTACACCGTCGATTTGACAGAAACCCTGCCCTATCCGCAGATTTATTTTGCGGAACGCTCCGGTCTGCGTATCGTCATTGACCGCCTGTTTGAAAAAATCGGAAAACGCCCGAATATTGCCTATGAGATTCAGGAGGATCAGGTAATCGCAGGGCTTGTGGCACAGGGCTTTGGCATTGCCGTTGTGCCTTATATGGAGGAGCTTTTGCGGCTGAATGTCAAAATCATTCAAATTTCCTATCCCTATTGGGAGCGAAATTTCTATATGGCAACCCTCAAGGACAAATATCTCCCCCCTGTCGTACAGAAATTTAAGCAGTATGTTCTCTCGCACTGTAAGCTATAAAAATAGACAAAAAAAGCAGCACTTTTTTGACATATCGAAGGCATCTATCGTAAAATAGATACTTTCTATCAAAAAAGTGCTGCTTTTCTCTTTCCCTGCTTATTTTTCAAAAAAAATGCTTTTTTTAATAGCGTGAGGACATGGCAAGCTGCTCCTCAAAAGCGTCATCGCCCATTTCCGTCCATCTGTGCTTCTCCTTGTTATTTCGGCTCCCTGCCCTCCTCAAACATGCGCATCATCTCTCTGGTCAGGCTAATGCCGTCATCATGTGCAGGCAAATGCTCCCTCTGGAAAAATTCTGCCATCGCAAGCTCCTCATGGTCCAGTGTGATTTTTTCATCCTCTCCGTCCAAATCACAGAAATAGCCCAAAAGCAAGCCGCCTGTCACACCCCAAGGCTGTGTTTTATAATAACGGATATTTTTCACCCGCAGACCGACCTCCTCCATCACCTCTCGGCGAACCGTCTCCTCCACCGTTTCGCCAATCTCCGTAAAGCCGGCAATCATGCCATAACGGGTATAGCTGCGGTTTGCATATTTGCTCAAAAGCAGCTTGTCCCCATGTGTCACGCCAACAATCACAGAGGGTGCAATTTTCGGGAAAATCATGTTTTGGCACTGCGGACAGCGCATCATGCGTTCCTTTTCGTCATGCTTTGTTTTCGCACCGCAGCGTCCGCAAAAACGATTGCTGCGATACCAGTCGAATAAATGCCAAGCCGTCATCAAGGCATAGCAAATGTTTTTGGATTTTACCTGCCGCAGTGTGCCTGCCGCCTCATAGCCAAAGGCTTCATCCGCAGGTGTGCCTGCCTCGCCCATCCAAATGAAGTAATCCTCTCCCTGCATCCGAAACACATATTGCACTTCATTTTCATACCAATGCGTCCAGCTTTCCTTCTTCGCCCACGCCATAACCTCTGCATAGGTCGGCAAAATAAGCGTCCCGTCTGCCTCCCGCTTGATTAAAAGCCGGTTCCCCTGTGCGCAAACCACCTTAGCCAAAGCCGTAGGGGCGGTGTGGCGAAATTCATTTTCCAATCTTCCGTATTCCAAATCCTGTAGCATATTCTTCCTCTATCCTTCTTGTTTCCTTCTTATTTCTTTGTTTTTGTCCGCTGAATCGTAAAATCCTTAAATTTTTCCACCGCAGGCGGCAAATAACGGTTCAGCACATACGCCATATACACCATTCTGCGAGAATACGGCGTATCCAGCTCCAGCTTTGTCACTTTATAGTTACGCAGTGCTTGGCTGTCTGTTACAATGGCAATCCCTTGGTTCTTCTCAACCAAGCCCGCCATGGAGTTTACGTCCTCAAATTGACAAAGAATATTCGGCATAATCTGCGCCTTCGTAAACATATCATCAATGATACGGCGCATCCCACTTTCCTTTGTATAGCTGATTAAGGGGTATGGACAAATATCCTGAATCGTTACCTTCCTTCTGTCCTCCAAGGGATGCCCCTCCGGCAAGATTACCACAAGGCTCTGCTCAAACACAGGGATAAACTCCACATCGCTTTCCGCCTCCACCATGGAGCAGAAAACCAAATCATATTTTTCCCGCTTCAAATTATAGAGCAGTGTTTTCGTGTTTCCCTCATAACAGGAAAAGGAAATGTTCTTGTTCTGCGGATCATCCAAAAAGCCCGCAATCAAGGTCGGCACAAAGTTTGTCCCAACCGATGTCATATAGGCAAGCCCCACATGGCCGCCCCCCTCGGAAACCAATCGCTCAATCTGGTTTTTCCCCAATTCAAGCTGTGTCAGGGCATTTTCCACATAAAACATATAAATCCGCCCATATTTCGTCAAAACCACATTCCTGCCCTGCTTCTCGAATAAATTTGCCCCCAGCTCCTTCTCCAAGGAAGAGATGGAATGGCTCAGTGTCGGCTGAGAAATATTCAGCTTTTCCGCCGCCTTTGTATAATGCTCCAATTCTGCCAGTGTCTTAAAATAGTACAACTGGTTTATATTCATCGTTTCCCCTCCTATTCTCATGCAAAAGCGCATAAGAAAGCAGCAAATCAGAAACCCGTTCGCTGCCATTCAAACGTACTGTATTTTTTTAAGAGTATAGCAAAATAAATAGAAAAAATCTATAGATTTAATGAACAAAAAACCATCCCGATTTCGTGACAAATGACGATAAAAAGCGACTTTCCGCAAAAAAGCCGCTTTCTCCCATTTTTTCTATTTCAAAAATTTATCTATAAAATCCTGCTCACTGAGAATGGGAATCCCCAGCTCTGCCGCCTTCTTGTTCTTCGAGGATGCAGAATGGATGTCATTGTTGATTAAATAGTTCGTCTTTTTGGTCACGCTGCCCGTCACCTTGCCGCCGCCCCTTTCAATCAAGGCCTGCAATTCCTTTCGGTTGGCGAATTGCTCCAAATCCCCGGTCACAACAAAGGTTACGCCCGTCAAGCGTCCCTCCTCAGTTGCCTCAGCCTCTCGGAATTTCAAATATTGCAGGGCATCCGCAAGCAGCTCCAAATGTGCCTCCTGCCCAAAATAATATGCAATGCTGTGTGCAATGATTTCGCCGAAGCCCTCCACCTGCACCAGCTCCTCCTCGCTTGCCGCCTTGATTTTTTCCAAATCAAAGGCAAATTCCCTGCAAAGCAGCTTTGCATTGCGCAGCCCCACATGGTTAATGCCCAGTGCATAAATAAAGCTCGGCAGCTCCGCCGTCCTCGCCTTCTCCACAGAGGCAATCAGGTTTTGATAGGATTTCTCGCCGAAGCCCTCCATCTCGGTAATCTCCGCCCGATACCGCTCCAAGCGAAACAGGTCGGGATAATTCTCCACAAAGCCCCTCTCCAAGAATTTCTTTAGGGTTTCCTCCGAAAGCCCCTCGATATTCATGGCATCACGGGAAACAAAATGGCTGAGTGCCTGTATCCGCTGTGCAGAGCAGTTCGGGTTGGTGCAATAAAGTGCCTCCCCGTCCCGCAATTTTCTGATTTCCGTTTCCTCGCCGCAAACAAAGCAATGCTTGGGAATCTCCGCCGTGGAAACCGTCCCCGTCACATTCTCCGCAATCTGCGGAATAATCATGTTCGCCTTATAAACCTTGATGGTGTCCCCAATGCTCAGCTTCAATTCCTTCAAAATGCTGACATTATGCACGCTTGCACGGCTGACCGTAGAGCCCTCCAGCTCCACCGGATCAAACACCGCCACAGGATTCATCAGCCCCGTCCGAGAGGTGCTCCATTCAATCCGCCGCAAAACCGTTTCCGCCATTTCGTCCGCCCATTTAAAAGCAATGGAATCCTTGGGGAATTTCGCCGTCCTGCCAAGGCTGCGGCTGTATGCAATGCTGTCAAAGGTCAGCACCAAGCCGTCGGAGGCAATGTCATTCTCCGCAATCCTGCTGCGAAATGCCTCCACCCTCTCGGCAACCGTTTCCGCCGTCACCATATAATGCTCCACCACATCAAAGCCCATTTTTGCAAGCCAAGCCATGTTTTCTGCCTTGCTGTCCGAAAGTGCCGCACCCTCGGCACTCACAAGTGTAAACGCAATGAATTTCACATTCCTCCTTGCGGCAATCTCGCTGTTTAACTGCCGCACCGTTCCACTGCACAGGTTGCGGGGGTTTTTATATTGCTCCTCCGCACCCAAGGCATCGTTGATACGGGCAAACTCGCTGTATGGAATCACGCCCTCCCCACGCAGCACCAGCTCCTCCTGAAACGGAATGGAAAGCGGCACATTCCGGAACACACGGGCGTTGTGCGTCACATCCTCGCCAACCTCGCCGTTCCCTCTGGTAATGGCCTGCACCAGTGTGCCGTGGTTATATTTCAAAACAATCGTCAGCCCATCCAGCTTCCAGGATAAAATCCCTGCTTTATCCCCCAAAAAGCTGACTAATTTCGCCGTTTCCTTCGTTTTATCCAAGGAAAGAATCGGGCTTTCATGCGCCACCTTCTGCAAATTGCTCAGCACCGTATAGCCCACCTTCTGCGTGGGGCTGTTCGCAAGAATCGTTCCTGTTTCCCTCTCCAGTGCCGCCAATTCGTCATACAGCGCATCATATTCCTGATTGGAAAGAATTTCCCTGTCCTCCTGATAATATGCCTTCGCCGCCCGATTGAGCTGCTCTGTCAAATGCTTCATTCTCTCTGTCATATAGCGTCCCTCATATTCTGCCTAATCGCATTTATTCGCTTACCTTAATCAGCTTCGATAATCTCGCCATAAACTTCTTTGTCCCCTTCGCTCCGAAGGAAACCGCAACCTCAAAATCCGCACCGCCGTTGTCGATGGAAACCACTGTGCCAATGCCGTATTTCGGCGCACGCACCTTGTCCCCCACGCCGTAATTCAGCTCAAAATCCTTGGGCGCAGGCATTTCCTTCTTCCGCCCGATTCCGCCGAATTTTGCCGCAGGCGGCAGCACATTTTTTCTGCCCATCATCGCAGACTTATTCTGTGCCATTGCGTCATATTTTTTCGCCATATCGGAAATTTGTCTTGTCGGCATATCCACCAAATCCGCCGGAATCTCCTTCAGAAAACGGGAAGGCGGGTTATACTGCGTAATCCCATGCTGCATACGGCTTTTTGCGTGTGTCAGATAAAGCTCCTCCTTTGCCCGTGTAATGCCCACATAGCAAAGTCTGCGCTCCTCCTCGATTTCCTTCTCCCCGCCATACATCACCGCACGATAGCCGGGGAAAATCCCCTCCTCCATGCCAATGATGAAAACATAGGGAAATTCCAATCCCTTTGCGCTGTGCAGTGTCATCAGGGCAACGGCGTCCTCGCCCTGCTCATAGCTGTCAATATCGGCAACCAAAGCGACCTCCTCCAAGAAGCCCTCCAGACTGCCCTCCTCATTCGCCTTGTCATATTCTGCCGCCTTGCTCACAAATTCATCAATGTTTTCAATGCGGCTGATGGCCTCGTCCGTCCCCTCAATCTGCAAAAGCTGCAAATATCCTGTCCGCTGTATGATGGCATCTATCAATTCGGAAACGGAAAGCTCTCCCGCATCCGCCCTCAGATGTTCAAATAAGCCGTAAAAATCCTTAAATTTCGCCACTCTTGTTTTCAGCGTGGTAATTTCATCCAAGTGCAATAAAGCACCATAAAGCGATAAGCCGTTCTCCTCCGCAAAGGCAGCCAGCTTATCCAAAGAGGTTTCGCCAATCCCCCTTTTCGGCACATTGATGATTCGCCGCAGTGCAATCGTGTCCGCAGGGTTCGCCAGCACCTTTAAATAGGAAAGAATATCTCTGATTTCCTTTCTCTCATAAAACCGCACACCGCCAAACAAGCGATAGGGAATCCCCTTCTTTACCATCTGGTCCTCAACCGCACGGCTCTGTGCATTGGTGCGGTATAGCACCGCTATCTGATTTCTTGCAACGCCCTTTTTCTCCAGCTCCCGTATTTTTTCCGCCACAAAGCGACACTCGTCATATTCGTTATCCGCCTTGTAGATATGCAAAATACTCCCACTGTCATTTTCTGTCCAAAGGGTTTTGTCCTTTCTGGTTTGGTTGTGATGAATCACCGCATTTGCCGCCTCCAAAATCTTTTTGGTGGAACGGTAATTCTGCTCCAATTTAATCACTGTCGTTTCCGGAAAATCCTTTTCAAAATCCAGAATATTGCGGATATTCGCCCCACGCCAGCCGTAAATGCTCTGGTCATCATCCCCCACCACGCAAAGATTTTTATATTTCGCCGCAAGCATGGCAACCAGCTCATATTGGCTTGTATTCGTATCCTGATATTCGTCCACCATGATATAACGGAATCGTTCCTGATATTTTTCCAGAACATCGGGGAACTGACGGAACAGCAAAACGGTTTTATAAATCAAATCATCAAAATCCAAGGCATTGTTTTCCTTCAGCATTTTCTGATAGGTCTGATATACCTTCGCAATCCGCACCGCCTTCAAGTCATTTTTATCCACTCGCTGCGCATAGTCCTCCCAGCTTGTCATTTCCTCTTTCAGATGGCTGATAATGCTCATGGCACCCTTCACCGAAAAGGACTTATCCGTTGTGCTCATGTTCAGTCGCTTAAATGCCTCACGCATGATTTTCTCTTGGTCGTCCCCATCATAAATGGAAAATTGTGTTTCATAATCCAAATGCTGAATTTCTCTGCGTAAAATGCGCACACAGGTAGAATGGAAGGTGCTGATCCACATATCTCTTGCACTGTCGCCCACCAGTCCTTCCACACGCTCCCGCATTTCCTTTGCCGCCTTGTTCGTAAACGTAATCGCAAGAATATTCCAAGGCTTCACGCCGCTTTCCAATAAATGCGCAATCCGCACTGTCAGCGCACCCGTTTTGCCGCTGCCTGCGCCAGCCAAAATCAGCACAGGCCCCTCTGTCTGCAAAACTGCCTTTTTTTGCATATCGTTCAGTTGTTCAAATCCAATCATTTCACTCTCTCCCATTTCTGTTATCGCCTCTTCCCGCCCATCTCGGCAGTCTGCCAACATAAGAAAGGCTGATTTGATTCTCTTGTCAAACCAGCCTATCATCTCTTTTAAATCAATCAAAAGGATTATTCGTTATCTTCCTTTTCTTTTTTTGCTTTCACACGGTCAATCGCAAGCTTATAGCCATCCGTGCCATAATGCAGGCAGCGGTTCACGCGGCTGATGGTCGCTGTGGAGGCACCTGTTTTTTCCGCAATCTCCACATAGGTGCGCTTTGCATCCAGCATCGCCGCCACCTCCATCCTCTGCGCAATGGCTTGAATCTCATTGATGGTGCAAAGGTCTTCAAAGAGCTGATAGCACTCTTCCACGGTTTCCATGCTGAGAATACACTCGAACAATTTATCGGTCAATTCGTTTTTGATCTTTTTATTCATAAGGAACGCCACCTTCTCCGTATTGTTGTTCATCTTTTCGCTATAAACATTGTAACACTTTCAAGCATTAAAGTAAAGAGAATTTCTGCGTTCTTTTCGGTATATATTTTTTCAGCCCTTCCCATGCTTTATGGCAGCAAGGAATTTTTGCGGCGCATTGTTCAAAATCAGCTCCTCGGGAAACTGTACCTCCTTCAGCAAATCCTCCGCATAGGAAAAATCTCCCACATGCGAATAAAAATGCGCATCGCTGCCCAAAACCACAGGCTGCCCCGCCTGCATGCTCATCAAAAGGATTTCCTTAATGTTCTCCCTGCTGCCCTCCCGAAAGCCGCCGGGTGTTAAGGAAGCGTTGTTGATTTCCAAAAGCGTTCCCGTTTCTCTTGCTTGGCGAAAAACCTCCCGATAATCCACCGCATAACGAGGATCTCCGGGATGCCCGATGATATCCACATAAGGATTTTCCATCACCCTTAAAAACGCCTGCGTATTTTCCTTTTTCGTGCCGGGCTTTATGCAGGGCATGTGCAGGCTGGCAATCGCAATATCCAACCGCTGCAGCACCGCCTCATCCATATCCACCGTTCCCTCAAAATCCAAAATATTCAGCTCAATCCCCTTCAAAAGCCGCACTCCATGCAACTCCTTGGGCAAAACGTGCAGATTTGCGAAATAGGCATGGCAGGTGGTGTCCTTCATCGCAGGCGCATGGTCGGTTAAGGCAACCAACTGCAAGCCCTGCTCTGCCGCCCATCTCAAATTTTCATCCACTGTACTGTAAGCGTGTCCGCTGCCAACGGCGTGGGTATGCACATCCATCAATCGTTTCATGTCGATTCCTCACACTTCTAAGTGATTTTTTCTTCCTTCAGCATCGTTGAACTTTATTATAACATCACTCCCCTCGGAAAACAATCCTTCTTTCTCCCACCGCTCGCCGCTTATTTTTTCTTTCTTTTTTCCCCCTTATTTCGCTTGCATAATTCCTATCTTTCTGCTATGCTGTCTATATATGTATATATTTCGGAGCATTTTCCGATGAAATAGCAAAAAGAAACAAAGCGAGGTATCATCCATGTCTATTGAAAAAGTAACCGCCTATCTGAAAACCATGAACTGCCCTAAGGCCCCCATCGAATTTGCAAAATCCAGTGCAACGGTGGAATTGGCGGCAGAGGCAGCAGGTGTCATTCCCGCACGCATCACAAAAACCCTTTGCCTGATGAGCAAAGAGGGCCCCATTGTCATTTGCGTTGCCGGCGATACAAAAATTGATAACCGTAAATTCAAAAACACCTTTGGACTGAAGGCAAAAATGCTCTCCCCCGAGGAAACCTTGGAGGCTACCGGTCACGCTGTCGGCGGCGTTTGTCCCTTTGCATTGCCAGAAGGCACAAAGGCGTATGCCGATATCTCCATGAAACGCTTTGAAACCGTATTCCCTGCGGCAGGCAGCAGCAATTCCGCCGTGGAGCTTACCTGTGATGAGCTGTTTCACTATGGCAAATGTGTCGAATGGGTAGATATCTGCAAGGGCTGGCAGGAAGAAGAATAAGAAAGACTTGTATCGCAACAAGTATTACGAGGTGACCTTATGAAGATTTCAACAAGAGGCCGTTATGGCATTCGCCTGATGCTTGCGCTGGCATTGAATTACGACAATGGCACAATTCCCCTAAAGGCAATCGCCAAGGATCAGGGCATTTCCGAAAAATATCTGGAGCAGATTATCAACCCCCTAACCAAGTCCGGTCTGGTAAAAAGCTTCCGTGGTGCGCAGGGCGGCTATACCTTAACCAACCCCCCCGAAGCAACAACCGTCGGCGAGGTTCTGCGTGTTCTGGAAGGCTCCCTCTCCCCTGTGGATTGTGTGGATCATCCGAATTGTGCAAACTCCGATTACTGCGTTTCTCTTTCCATCTGGAAGAAAATGAAGGCAGCACTCGATGAGGTTGTGGATAGCATTACGCTGGCAGATATGGCGGCAGAATATGCCGAAAAAAATCCAGATGCAGCAAAAAAATTCCGCTGCAACGGCTAAAGCTCATCAAAAAACAAAAACGCTGATGCAGAACATCCAAGCTGCAGCAGCGTTTTTTAATTTCCTTATTATAATACGAACGTATCCCAGCCGTCCTTTTTCAAAACCCGAACCGTGCGAAAGCCAATCTCCCTTGCCGCCTCTGCCACCTCCGCAAAACGAAAGCCGAGCGATTGTCCGTCATGGCTGTCACTGGAAAGGAGAATTTCGCCGTTTCTCTCCTTCAAGTCCCGCAAAAGCTGTAAGGAGGGATAAGGCTCCGTCCGCAACCCACGATACATCCCGCCTGTATTGATTTCAAAGGGCTTGCCCGTTTCCAAAAGCGCCTCCATCGCAGAAAGTGCTGCCGTTCGGTAACGTGCATCCATCGGGTTAAAAAAGCGGTTGCCCTCATTGAATTTCGTCACCAAATCAAAGTGGCCGATAAAGCTTGCATTCGTTCTTGCAACCACCTCTGCCTCCAATTCAAAAAACCGCTTCGTCAGTGCGTACACATCTCCGCCAAAGCCCTCTCGAATGGCTCTCTCCAACTCCTGCGGGCTTTCATCCACACAAAAATAGCATCCGTCCTTTTCCACATAATGCACAGAGCCAATCACATAATCAAAGCCCTCTGTGGTGCGTGTCGCACAGGCATCCTGCTCCACTCCGCAAAGAATCTCAATCCTATCCTTATATTTTTCTGCCATGGCACGCACCTCTGCCTGATACAGCGGCACATCCTCCGGGTACCGGGTCCGGTACAGGCCATAGCCCATGCCGCTGAACACGCAGGCGTCCCCA
>NZ_CAKQVD010000014.1 GCF_934277605.1 uncultured Anaerotignum sp. | reverse complement strand
CAAAATTATTGTGGATAACCCCTACATCCTGTGGATAACCCATCTGAACTGTGGAAAAAAGGAGAAATTTTATGAACCATATCAGTAAATTGCAGGAAAACCTGCTGACGGCTGTGCAAACCTCGCCCTATCGGGAAAAAACCCTTGTGTTTGGGGAGGGTGCAGAGGCCCCTCTGCTGATGATGATTGGCGAGGCCCCCGGCGGCGAGGAGGAACAGCAGCGCCGCCCCTTCGTCGGCAAGGCAGGGAAGAACCTTTCCGCCTTTCTGGAGGTGGTCGGTCTGAAACGAGAGGAGATTTATATTTCCAACGTGGTAAAGCTGCGCCCCACAAAGGAAAGCCCCAAAACGGGCAAGGCGGTGAATCGTCCCCCCTCTGCGGAGGAGATTGCCTTTTTCCTGCCCTTTTTGCAGGAGGAAATCCAAACGATTGCGCCAAAGCTGCTTGTGACACTGGGAAACGTACCCTTGAAGGCGGTCACAGGGGAGAAAAAGGCTGTTATTGGGGAATACCACGGCAGACCTGTGGCATTGGCGGACGGAAGGACGTTGTTTGCACTTTATCATCCGGCGGCGGTCATTTATAACCGCGCGTTGCAGGCGGTGTATGATGCGGATTTGCTGGAGCTGAAAGCATTTTTGCAGAAGGAGGGCTTGCTGTAGCAGTTGCGGAAGAATGGGAACGAGGCGAAACGGAGGGAGAGCGTATGGGTTTACGAAAACTGACACAATGGGAAGAAACCGTAGCGAAACAGGAGCAGAAGCAATTTCGGCTGATGAGTGTTGCCATTGTCTGCGTCATTGCGATGTGCGCGGTGCTTTGGCTCGTGCAGGATAAGCTTTACGGGGATGTGGTGCGGACAAGTGCGGCTGCCTATGGCTGTAGCTTTATCGGCGTGGCCATCGGGCTTTTTGTGCGAAGTACAACAGGGGAAACATGGGCAACGTCATCGGAAAAACGGAAGAAATTCGAGATGGCTCTTATTGGTATTTTCATTGTTCTGGTAATTGGTGGAGCAATCTTTTTGGAGGAATTTCGACTGGCGGCGGTACAGCTTTTGTGTGCTTACATTCCGATTTTTTGGATTCTGAAAAAACGGAAAGCGGATTGCGATGAAAATTGCCTGCTTGCCTGCATGTTTATCCTGATGACGGTCATGGTTCTGGTCGGCACCTTTGTCGGCGTAAAGCTGATGGGGCTGACAAGCCTGCCAACCGTGGAAAAGAAGATTGCGGCGGAAGGCTTCACGGATGTGGAATATAATACCTGGATGTCTAACCGTTGGCTCAATTTGGATGAGAATAACGAGAAGAAATATTACGTTTTCCAAGCGAAAAAGGACGGACAGATCTGGCAGATTGCCGCCGACCCGAAGGGCGGTCAGCTTGTGCAGATTACAGCGGCAGAGGATGGATGCCCCTTGCCGAAATAGGAAACTTTGTGTAGAATAAAATTAGAGGATTGTTGCTCTGGCGGTTCGGTCACTCTCTGCAAAGGGGGTGATGCTATGAATAACTATGTTACATACTCGGATTTCATCCAGTTTGGAATATTTATCGTAGCGATTATCGCCCTGTGTAAAACGGGGAGATAAATAAAACGACCGCCTAACAAAAGTTAGACGGTCACACACCTAAACTCATGACTGACCGCCTTACCACAAGCAGCAATCCTTTTCTTATTTATAGTATACGATTTTAGAAAATTTATGTCAAGGCGGAGCTTTGCAGTTTTTCTTGCCGAAATAAGAAAATTTATGTAGAATAGGGACAGAGGATTGTTGCTTCGGCGGTTCGGTCACTCTCTGCAAAGGGGGTGATGCTATGAATAACTATGTTACATACTCGGATTTCATCCAGTTTGGAATACTTATCGTAGCGATTATCGCCCTGTGTAAAACGGGGAGATAAATAAAACGACCGCCTAACAAAAGTTAGACGGTCAAACCACCAATTTAGGACTGACCGCCTTACCACAAGCAGCAATCCTTTTCTTATTTATAGTATACGATTTTAGAAAATTTATGTCAAGCGGAAACTGATTTCAGCCGTTCCCATTCTGTGTAGGTTTACAATAGATAAGTCCAGACTGTCTATCCGGCTGCAAGCACCGTACAGCGAGGAACGCAGACGAAAAGCAAGCGAGAGCGCAAAGCAAACCGGGTTCAAGAGCCGGACGGAATAATGTAACAGTTGGGGGCGATATGCGGTCAAAATGTCGGGCTTGCATCCGATGTTTTGACCGCAATTACATAAGAGAATACAAACCTATTAAACCACTCCATATTCTCAAAAAGAATGGTTATAGGATGAAAATTTGATTTGATTTCATCGCTAACGGTTTGATTTTTTCACTTATTCGTGATAGGATAAGAAATATGACAAAAGGAGGGAGAAGCTATGGCAGTAAGCTATAAAAAACTGTTCCATCTTATGATTGATAAGGGAATGACCAATGCGGAGCTGATGGAAAAAGGCGGCTTTAGTGCTAACATCATTACCCGATTAAAGCGTGACAACTATATAGCCTTAGAGAGCGTCGAAAGAATTTGCTGTGCCCTCGATTGTGGCGTTGACGATATTCTGGAATTTATACCGAACGAAAAGGAGAAGGAAAACCATGGTTGATACAAAAAAAGAGCAAGAGCGTGACGAACTGCATCGTGCGATATGGGCAATCGCTGATGAACTTCGTGGTGCCGTTGACGGCTGGGATTTTAAGAACTATGTTCTCGGAACCATGTTTTATCGATATATCTCCGAGAACCTGACCAACTACATCAATTCTGGTGAACAGGAAGCTGGAAATACCGATTTTGATTATGCCAAAATGCCTGATACCGATGCAGAAGAAGCTCGTGATGGCTTGGTAGAAGAAAAGGGCTTCTTTATTCTTCCGTCCGAGCTGTTTTGCAATGTCAATCTCAAAGCCGACAACGATGAAAACCTGAACGAAACCTTGGAGCGTGTATTCAACCACATCGAAAGCTCTGCAAAGGGTTCTTCCTCCGAAAGCAGCTTTGCCGGACTGTTCGATGATTTTGATGTAAACAGCAATAAGCTCGGTTCTACTGTTGCAAAGAGAAATGAACGCCTTGCAAAACTTCTGCATGGTGTAGCTGATATGAACCTTGGTGATGTGAAGGATCACGATATTGATGCCTATGAGTATCTGATGACCATGTACGCATCTGGGGCGGGAAAATCCGGCGGAGAGTTTTTTACCTCTGCGGATGTTTCCGAACTGCTAACCAGGCTTGGCACGGTGGGCAAGACTGAAATCAATAAAGTCTATGACCCCGCCTGCGGCTCTGGCTCCCTGCTTTTGAAAGCTGAAAAGGTTTTGGGCAGAGATGCCGTCAGAAATGGCTTTTATGGGCAGGAAATCAATATCACGACTTACAACCTTTGCCGTATCAATATGTTCCTGCATGATGTTGGCTTTGATAAGTTTGACATTGCCTGTGAGGACACGCTGACCGCACCGCAGCATTGGGACGATGAACCGTTCGAGTTGATCGTTTCCAACCCTCCCTATTCCATCAAGTGGGCTGGCGATGACAACCCTCTGCTGATTAACGATCCTCGTTTTTCTCCGGCTGGCGTTCTCGCACCGAAGTCTAAAGCCGACCTTGCCTTTATCATGCACTCCCTTTCGTGGCTGGCAACAGGCGGCACAGCAGCGATCGTCTGCTTCCCCGGTATTATGTACCGTGGCGGCGCAGAGCAGAAAATCAGAAAATACCTGATTGACAACAACTTTATTGATTGTATTATCCAGCTGCCAAGCAATCTGTTCTTTGGAACTTCTATTGCGACCTGCATTATGGTGCTGAAAAAAGGCAAAGCCGATAACAAAAGCCTGTCGTTTACGAAAACGAGCCAAGCTATCAGATGGTAGCCGAAGAATCTGCACCGTATGGAGCAAAAGACAATTAAATAATGCCCAAGCCAAAGGCGATCAACCGTAAAAAGTTGGTCGCTTTTGTTTTGCCCATTATCAGAAAGGAGAAGTTGCCCATGAGCGAAGAATTAGAAAAGCTGAGACACAAGCAGTATGTTGCGGAGAGGAAGCTGACCGCAGCCAAGCACAAGGAGAAGCGATTGCAGAGCGAACTGAAACGGCTGACCAGAAGCGAGAGAACCCATCGGCTTTACACTCGTGCCGGAATGTTGGAGACCTTTTTGAAAGAGCTGACCGTCCTGACCGATGAGGATTTGTTATCGACCATTTTCAGAATATCGGGAATGAGATGGGTAAGGCGGATATACCTTGTAACTTCCATTCGATTTACACCTGCTTCATTTGCTACAATATCTCTTGCCTGTAACTTCGGCACAATTTGTGCTGAAGTTAAATCGCTTCTTTTCCCTTGGTGTTTTAGTGCCTCCAGCTTCATCCTATAAGCAAAAGCCTGTTCCGAAGGCAGGATATTTTCCCTTTGCAAATTGCTGTCCACCATAACCAGAACAGCGGCATCCACAAGCAAAACCCTCTTGCCCTGCCTCGCAAGCCCTATCCCAAGGTTGACCGCCGTTGTGCTTTTCCCCTCCTTTTGATTTACCAATGCTATCGTCTGCATTTTGAGTCCTCCTTTTTAAAATAAGCATAAAAAAGGACATTGCTCCTCAAAACAATGTCCTAAAAATATAAATCCTATTTTATAATCCAAATAAACCGTTCCATATCATTACTTCTATATGCACAGTAGATTTTGAAATACCGAATTTTTTCGCTGTTTCTCTCACCGTTGCATTGGTGTGTATCATAAACTTCGCAACCTCAACCGCCCTCTCCTCAATATATGTTTTCAAGCCAAGCACTCCTCTGATTATCGCTTGGTTATATATATGCGCAAATGCAATGAAGTATGAAGAAATGACACCCCTTTCATTTTAAAATAAACCTTTCAATGACCTCTGCCACACCGTTTTCCTCACAATCCCGTTCCGTCACATAATCTGCCGCCGCCTTCACATGCGCCTCGCCGTTTTTCATGGCAACACCAAGTCCCGCCCGCAAAATCATGGAAAGGTCGTTGTCGCTGTCTCCAATGGCAATGGTTTCGGCAAGCGGTATCCCCGCCTCCCTTGCAGTTGCCTCCAATGCGTTCCCCTTGCTGACGCCTTTTTTTACCAACTCCAAATAGGTTTCGGAGGAATAAAATAAATCAAAATCATCCCTCGCCGTTTCCTCCACATAACGCTTCAGCTTTTCAAGCTGCTCCCGTTTTCCGCTGATTAAGCACTTCGTAAATTCGCCCTCATATTCCTGCGGCTCATGCAAAATTTGCGGATTGGCACGCATCATCCAGCAATAAGACTGTACCTCCTCCGTCAATGCCTCAATCATAAAATTGCGGTCATCATAATAAAACAGCTCCAAACCAAGCGCCCTTGCACGCACCGCAATCGGCTGCATCAGGGCGGAGGAAAAGCCGTTTTTCAGCACCAAATGCATATCCCGCAAATCATAAACGGCAGCACCGTTTTGGCAAATCACATAGCCCTTCTTCCCCAAAAGCGAAAGCTCCTGCAAATGCTGCTCCACGCCAAACACACCTCTGCCGGTGCAAATGACAAACGCTACACCTTTATCCACAGCCCTTTGGATTGCAGCAGAGTTTTCCACAGAAATCCGAATCCCTTTCCATAATAATGTGCCATCCATGTCGGAAAATACCATTTTATAGCCCATTTCGTCCTCCTTAGTTTACATAAACAGTTATCCACTGCTGTGGATAACTATGTTGATACTGTGGAAAACCAACACAACAGCTTCACTTTTACACAGGTTATCCACAAAATGTGGATAATTTTTCAACTTATCCACAGCTTTTTTCTTTCTTTGATATGGAAAAAGGAGGAACAGCTCCTCCCTTTCACATTTATTTTTCGTTTTCTTCGTCCGTTTCCTCCGGCTGCTTTTCCATGAAAACTGCCTCTTGGAAAATCGGTTCGCTGATTTTTGCCTCCGCAATGGCACGCTCCACTGCTTCTTCCATGGTGTCTCTCGGCTTTTCCTCCTCCGGAAGATGGGCTTTTTCTGCCTCGGCTTTTGCTTCCTCTCTCATTTTCAGGATGGTTTCTGCCGCCGCAATCTTGCCTGCCAATGTTTCCTCCTTCATAATCAATGCTCTTTCCGCCTCGGTTACATCGCCAATCGAGGCTTTCGCCTGTCTCTGCTCCACAGCATTTTTCTCATCCGCCTGCACATCATCCAAGGAAATCTGCTCCTCCATGGCCTTGCTCTTGTCTTTCTTGCGGAAGATTGGCTTAAAGCGCACCTTCACAACCTTTTCATGCTCCGGCTGATAGGTGTTCTGCTTTGCCACATCAACCGCCTTGATTTCCTCCTCAGAAAGCATATAGGTGCTGACACCCATTTCAATCGGCTTTGCATAAGTGAAGGAGCCGGTGCGGCTATGAATCCCGTTCAGCACAACGCCGTTGTCATTGCCGTCCAGCAGGGCAAGCGCAAAGCAAAGATTGCCGCCCATTTCATCAAAGGGATTGTATCGAATCAGCCCAACCTTCTGAATTTTGGATTTATCGGTTTTGTCCATGTCGGTTACCATATCCAACAGCTTGGCATATTTCGATTCGATTTCCTTCGAGGTTTCAAAATATTCTTCAATTTTCGTTTCTAAATTATGGGTTGGTCTGCGGTTTGCCCCCATAAAAAAATCATACCGCTTCTTCTGCTTGTTTATCTTCACAAACAAAACAATGCAGAGAATAAAAAGCACAATCACTGCAACTGCCAAAACTCCGAGCAGAATCAGTATCATTTCCTGCGTCAATTCTATCATAACTTCACATTCCTTATCGTTTCAGGAGCGCCAAAAGGCGTTCCAAATCTTCCTCAGAATAATATTCTATCTCAATTTTACCCTTTTTTCGCTTGCCTATGGGTTTCAGCTTAACCTTTGTGGAAAAAACAGACTTCAAGTCCTCCTCGATGGCACGATAAGCTGTTTCATCGGTCTTTTCCTCCTGTTCCGTCTGCAAGGGTGCCTCTGCCTTGGAAAGATATGCCTTCACCAACGCCTCCACCGCACGCACACTCAAGCCCTCCTCAATGATATGCTCTGCCAATTCAAATTGTGCATCGCCATCGGCTACAGGCAAAAGAGAGCGGGCATGGCCGCCTGTCAGCTTATTTTCCATCACAAAATTACGCACACGGGCATCCAACTGCAATAACCGCAGGGAATTTGTGATGGCAGAACGGCTTTTCCCAACCTTTTCCGCAATTTTTTCCTGGCTCAGCTGAAATTCCTCCTGCAACCGCTGATAGCTTTCCGCTTCTTCAATGGGGTTCAGGTCCTCACGCTGCAGGTTTTCCACCAAAGCCGCCTCAAAGGCCTCGCTGCCCTCCCATTCCTTCATCACAACAGGCACTTTTTCCATGCCGGCAATTTTTGCGGCACGCCAACGGCGTTCTCCCGCAATGATTTCATAATAATCCCCATTTTTCTTTACCACAATGGGCTGAATCATGCCATAAGTCTTCAAGGAGGCTGCCAATTCCTCCAATGCAGCTTCATCAAAATATTTCCTGGGCTGCTTGCGGTTCGGCTCAATCAAATCCAAATCCAATTCACTCACAGCTTCATTTTGCTTTGTGGTTTTCAAATCCTGCACTTCTGTATTGATGAGGGCGTTTATGCCAAGGCCCTTTGCACCAAGGCCTCTTTTTTTCTCTGCCATATCAATTCCACTCCTTTTCCATGACTTCCTCTGCCAGCAATGCGTAAGCCTCTGCCCCCTTGGATTTGGGATCATAAAGATTGATTGGCAAACCATGGCTCGGGGATTCCCCAAGGCGCACATTTCTGGGAATAATCGTGCGATATACACTCTGCCCCAGGGAACGCTTGACCTCCTCCACCACCTGCAAGGAAAGGTTCGTTCTTGCATCATACATGGTAAAAACAATTCCTTCAATCTCCAATTCAGGATTCAACCGCTTCTTAACCAGGTTTACGGTGTGCAAAAGCTGCTCCAGTCCCTCCAAAGCAAAATATTCACATTGAATGGGAACCAAAACCGTATTTGCCGCCACAAGTGCATTCACGGTAATCATATTTAAGGAAGGAGGGCAATCAATAATGATAAAATCATATTCATCCTTAATTTCTGCCAATGCCTCCTGCAAAATATATTCTCTCCGCTCATTTCCAATCAGCTCAATCTCCGCTCCCGTCAAATTGATGTTTGCAGGAATCACCTCAAGCCCCTCTGTGCAGGTCGGCTGCTTCACCTCCGCAATGGTGGCCTCGCCCAAAAACACATCATAAATCGTCAAAGGAACATCATTTTTATCCAAGCCCAGTCCGCTTGTGGTGTTGCCCTGCTGGTCAGCATCAACGGCAAGCACCCGCTTACCCTCTGCGGCAAGGCAGGCGGAAAGATTGATGGCTGTGGTGGTCTTTCCGACACCACCCTTTTGATTTGTCACTGCAATGACTCTAACCTTGCTCATAAATTCCCGCCTTTCTTCACATATTTTTTCCTCTTTTACTATAATAGTATATTAAGGATAAAATTGCAATGCAAAACACAATGTTTCACGTGAAACATGGCATTATCTTTTCCAAAAACAAAAAAGCCACTCTATTTTTGAAATAAAATGGCTTTTTGGGTGTATCAAGCGAATTTCTATGTTTCACGTGAAACAATTACAGCTTCGTCGGCTTCAAAAGAGAAATAATGATATTTTCCTTGTGTCCCTTTCCAAACCTCCCAAACACAGAGATTGCCTTCGGGATCACCTTAATATCAAAGGGCATATTCGGCCCCAATTCTCCGTCAACCGTAGATTCCATGATTTTAAAATCAGGGTCCAAGCATTCAATCTTAAAATAATGATCTCTCAGATAAAGAACATTTTTATCATGGATATGCTCGCCTGTCAGCATTTTCATCAGCACAGGCGGCATCTCATATAACGGCTTTCCCTTGATTGCAATCAATTCAAATTTCCCATCCGTAATGGAGGCCTCAGGAGAAAGCTTTGTAAAGCCGCCGGTGCCGGCAGAATTCATAATCATGTAGAAATACAAATCCTCCTCAATGACCTCTTGGCTTGTGGTAATGCGAAACGGCACCTTTCTGAACTGCGGAAGCTGCTCCACACCCTTCAAATAATAGGAAAGACTGCCGAGTGCATTTTTCACATCCCTGTCCACAATCTGAGAAACATTTGTGAAAAACCCGCCTGCACAAACATTGATAAAATAAATCGAATCGTTTACCAAGCCCAAGTCAATCTCCACAGGCTGCGTGGAAACAATCGTCTTGCAGACATCCTCCACCTCGCCGCTCTTAAAGCCCAGATACGTTGCAAAATCATTTGCCGTGCCGGAAGGAATAATCCCCAAGGGAATATGCAGACCACGGCGCATCATCGCATTCAGCACGATATTAACGGTACCGTCTCCGCCGGAGGCAACAATAATATCATAATTGGGATCCATGGTCGCAATATGCTTATCAATGTCCCCGGGATGAAGGGTACGGAACGGATGCACCTCATAGCCACCCTCCTGAAAGATACCGATACAAACATCTAAGTCAAATTTAAAGCTTTTATTCCCCGAAAAGGGATTATAGAATAATTTTAACTTTTTCATACAAATACCTTCCTTTTCAAAGAGAATCCTAATTTTGAATGAAGAAACGATGAAAAAAACGCATAAAATACGTCATCACATCTGTTCGGGAGCCTGAATCCCCAACAGCGCAAGTCCCTTTTTCAGCACTGTTTTCACTGCAAAAACAACCAGCAGGCGTGCCTGTCTCACATCAGGCTCACTGCTCAAAATCGGGTTATCGTGGTAAAATTTATTGAACGCCTGTGCAATGGCAACCAAATGTCTTGTCACAACAGAAGGCTCCAGCTTTGCTGCAGCATCCTTGATTTTTTCGGGGAATGCCTCAAGCAGCTTGCAAACCTCCAAGGAGGCCTCATCAGAAAGTGCATCAAAATGAATATCCTTGAAATCCAACTCGCCCGCACGCTTCAAAATGGAGCAGGCTCTTGCATGGGTATACTGCACATAGGGGCCTGTTTCGCCATCGAAATTCAACATTCTCTCCCAGCTAAACACAACATCCTTGATTCTTGTGTTATACAGGTCATTGAAAATAACCGCACCAATGCCGACCTGCTTTGCAACCTCCTCCTTGTTTTCCAGGTTAGGATTCTTTTCCTCAATGATACGCTTTGTTTCCGCACAGGCCTGGTTCAGCAAATCCTCCATCAAAACAACGTGTCCGTGACGGGTAGAAAGCTTGCCGCTGTCCAAGGAAACCAAGCCGAAGGGTACATGAATCAAATCCTTGTACCAATCATAGCCCATTTTATGAATTACCTCAAACCACTGTGCAAAGTGCAGGTTTTGGTCAAGCGCAGTCAGATAAATGCACTTGTCGAAATTGTAGGTTTTCTTGCGGTAAAGTGCCGCAGTAATATCTCTCGTTGCATACAATGTACCGCCATCCTTGCGGATAATCAGGCAGGGAGGCATATTTTTGTCCTCCAAATCCACAATCATGGCACCCTCGGATTCCTTCAGCAGATTTTTGTCCTTCAATTCCTGCACAACAGCATCCATTTTGTCGTTGTAGAAGGATTCCCCTGTGTACGCATCAAAGGTTACGCCGAGCATCTTGTATACACGCTCAAATTCCTTAATGGAAATATCATAAAACCATTTCCACAGCGTCAGTGCCTCCGTATCCCCCTCCTGCATTTTCACAAACCACAGGCGAGCCTCATCGTCCATCTTCAGCTCAGGGTGCTTTTCTGCTTCATCATGGAACTTAACATAAATCCGCATCAGCTCCTGAATACCGTCCTTTTCAACAGCCTCCTTGCTGCCCCATTTTTTATAAGCAACAATCAGCTTGCCGAACTGTGTCCCCCAGTCGCCCAGATGGTTGACACCCTCGCAATGATAGCCCAGCTCCTCGTGAATCTTGTAAATTGCGTTGCCGATTACAGTCGAACGTAAATGCCCAACATGGAAGGGCTTTGCAATGTTGGGAGAGGAATAGTCGATCACAACGGTTTTCCCTGCGCCCATGTCGCTCTTGCCGTAGTCCTCCCTTTTCTCCAAAACGGAGGAAAGCACCTGCTCCGCATATACGCTCTTGTCCACAAAGAAGTTGATATATGCACCAACCACCTGCATTTTTGCGATAAACGCAGGCTTCTCGATTTTTTCAATCAATTCTGCCGCAATCATCGGGGGTGCCTTGCGGAACACCTTTGCCAAACGGAAGCAAGGATATGCAAAATCGCCCATTTCCTTTTTTGCGGGAATTTCCACTGCTGCTGCCGCATCCTCCACGGAAATGTCAGCGGCGGCTGCCAAAAGTTTTGCAATTTCTATTTTAAAATCCATAAATTTATACCTCCAAAACCCCCTGTAAAAAAGGGACATACTCTATTTAATATATCACGAAAAGCCATGAAAAACAAGGGTTTACAAGGGAATTACAGCTTTCGCTGAAAATAAATCTGCGTCCCTTTGGACGAAAATAATGTTCCCCTTGGATATCCTCCCTCCAAGCCCATTCAGGCAGGATATTTAAATTATTCCAAAAGCTGCAATTTTGTTGTATAAAATGTTTGCAGGCGCACCTGCGCCGCTTTTCTCCATGTCGTTCCCGACCTGTGGGGAAGGGTTTGGAAAGGGAAACCTTGTTGCCCTTTCCTCGGTTGTGGAGGTTTGGAACCCATAGCGAAACGGGTTCCAAGTTTTTGTTACTTTTTAGCATAAAAAGTAAGAGAGAACGCCTCTGTTTCGTCAAGAAAGTTCTAAACGGGCGAATATCTAATGTTGTCAAAGAAAAATTCTTGGTGCGAATGCACCCAATCGGTGCTTGCACCGCTAACTCTTGGTGCGAATGCACCCAATCGGTGCTTGCACCGCTAACTCTTGGTGCGAATGCGCCCAATCGGTGCTTGCACCGCTAACTCTTGGTGCGAATACACCCAATCGGTGCTTGCGCCGCTAACTCTTGGTGCGAATGCACCCAATCGGTGCTTGCGCCGCTAACTCTTGGTGCGAATGCGCCCAATCGGTGCTTGCACCGCTAACTCTTGGTGCGAATGCACCCAATCGGTGCTTGCACCGCTAACTCTTGGTGCGAATGTGCCCAATCAGTGCGCAGCACTGCTACTTTTCCCCACAAAAAAAGACCCGATTTCTCGAGTCTTTTCAAACCAGTTTTCGCCTTACGGCGCATCAACCGTATTTCACCGTCAAATTTACATAAGAAATATGCTCCCGCATGGCCGCATAAGCAGTCTGATAATCCCCGCCCTTAATAGCGTCAATAATCTTCCCATGCAGCTCAATGGTCACATCAATCACTCTGGGGTTCTGCGTCAAGGATTCACGCATTGCCAAACGAATCCCGTTTTCAAAGGAATCCTTTGAAGCCATCATGGTGCTCATCAGCAGCTTATTGTGCGTAGCCACTGCCACCTGCATGTGAAACATGGAGTCGTAATCCACAAATTGATTTACGTCATGGCGATATTCCTTCATTTTATCATAATAATATTCAAGCTGTGCAATGTCCTCCTGTGTGGCACGCTTTGCGGCATAGCTTGCCGTTTCCCCCTCCAGCATATATCGAAATTCCAAAAGGTCATTCAAGTCGGAATTTTCCACCGTAATGCTAAAGGGCGCAATATTTACGATGTTATCAATCTCATTGACAAATGTACCCGCCTTGGAACGACGGATGAAGCCGAACACAGCCAAGGCGGTGTATGCCTCTCGCAGCGTACTTCTGCCGATTCCCAGCTGCTCGCTCACCACATTTTCATTCGGCATCATATAGCCGGGCGGAAGCTGCCCACCGGTAATCAATTCCTTAAAACGCTGGAATAAATTTTGGGAGATATTATTTTTTCCCAAATCCTTTTTCAGATATGCGGCATTTTCTGCTAAATAATCTCTTCCTTCCATTCAGAAGACCTCCCTTTCTCTTTTGTTTTTTTGTTCTTTTATAAACACCCACATCGTATCACAAATGCACTTGCATGACAAGGAAATTTTGACATTTTTTCATATAATAATCGCTTATATTTCCGAAAAAATCAATTATATCAAAGCATTTTACGAAACTGTTTTTTTCAGGAAAACAAAGCGCCGCTTTTGTATTTCCCCCATCTTGTCTGAGAAGGCAAACACAGCCGATTTTCCTTCCGCAATAAAAAAAGCCTTGCATCCCCAAGGCTTTCTCTCTCTCAATTATTTTCCATTTTTTTAAGCTCTTCCTCAATCAAACCGTCCTCATTATATTTTATCCCCTTTGCAATGTTTTTCGCCCTTGTTTTTCTTGCAACACCGAAGGCAATCAAGCAAAGCACAACGGGAATCAGCATAAATTCAAAAAAGGCAATATCATGGAAGCCAATGCCAACACCGACAGCCAAAAGGAAAACCAACAAAAGGAACGCCAAGCCGGGCTTTGCGGTTTCCGATTTTGCGGCAATCATCCCTTCAAATATAACAAAAACCAAGAAAAGAGAAATTATCTGCCCATAGGACAAAATAACCTCTAACATACCATCTACGGGAAATAAGAACATATATAGCACCTCAGTTCAAAAAAAGATTTTTTTCACCTGTTTATTTTATCATTCCGTCAACATAATGTCAACGAAAATAGTTTGAGACTAAAACTTTTTTTCCATGCCGAAAACCATTTTTTTATCGTCTGTGCTTTGGCTTCAGCTCCGCCAAATAGCCCGCCGTAATGATACCCGTCGGCAAGGCAAACACCGCAATTCCGACAAAGGAGCTGATAATGGCAATGATTTTCCCGATATTCGTAACGGGGTAAATATCCCCATATCCAACCGTTGTCAGCGTAATGGTCGCCCAATAAACCGCATCCAAAAAATTTGCAAAGGTATCCGGCTCAACCTGGAACAAAATCAATGCGGATAACAGGATATATCCCACAGCCAAAAGCCCGATGGTCATTAGGTTGTCCTTTTCCTTGCGGATCACCTGTGTCATCAAATGAAAGCCCTTGGAATAACGCAAAATCTTTAGGGGCTTCATGCACTTTGGCAAACGCAGAATACGCACCGCCTTTAATGTGGAATATAAGGGTGTCAGAGAGGATAAAATCGCCACCAAATCTATGATGGCAAAGAAGGTAAACGGATAGCGCAGAAAGGGCTGCCTTCCCTTCAGCTTAAAATCCGCCGTTGCCCATCTGAGAATATAATCTATGATAAAAATAAATACGGTCACTCTGTCAATCCAAAAGAAAATAGGATTGGTGCTTTGCTTCACACAAAGGGGCATCACGCTTGCGTTAATGCAAAAAATCATAAACCAGTCATAATATAGACTCAGCCTGTCCTCCTGCTCGCCCTTTTCAATCATTTCAAAAATCCGCCGCCGCATAGACCGTCCTCCCTTCCCTGCTTAGAACCGCCCTTTTCTCTCAGAAAAAAGGGATATCCGCATTTTGATATCCCCTTTCTCTGTTTCTTTGTTTATTCCTCTGTTTCCTGCACTTCCTCGGTTTCCTCAATGTCCTCCTCGGAAATCTTCGCAATCCCGACCACGCTCACGCCATCATCCAGATTCATCAGCTTTACGCCCTGCGATACTCTGCCATAGCTGGAAATTTCCCTGCCACGCAGACGAATGATGATACCCTCGGATGTAATCAGCATCAGCTCATCATTTTCGCCAACCATCAGCACGCCTGTCAGCTGTCCTGTTTTTTCCGTCAGCTGATGAATTTTCAAGCCCTTGCCGCCACGATATTGCAAATGGAACTGTTCAACCTCTGTGCGCTTGCCGTAGCCGTTTTCCGTTACATTCAAAATCTGCCCTTCGGGGTTGATTTTCAGTGCGGAAACAACATAATCGTTTTCCTTCAGCGTAATTGCCTTCACGCCGGTTGCGGTTCTGCCCATCGGGCGAACATCCTGCTCGGAGAACTTAATCCCCATGCCGCCACGGGTTGCCACAAAGATTTCATCCCTGCCATCCGTTGTCATAACGGAAATCAAATCGTCCTCCTCCCGCAAATTCAGCGCAATCAAGCCGCTCTTGCGGATATTCGCAAAGCTGGACATATCCGTTTTCTTAATCAAGCCCTGCTTTGTCAGCATCACCAAATATTGTTCTTCCTTAAATTCATTTACAGGGATAACCGCCATGATTTTTTCATCCGTGTCAATCTCCAAAAGGTTGACAATGGCAATCCCTCTTGCCGTTCTGCCGGCCTCAGGGATTTCATAGCCCTTCATGCGATAAACCTTGCCTCGGCTGGTAAAGAACAGCAGTGTGTCATGCGTAGAGGCAAGGAAAAGGTCCTTGACATAATCCTCCTCCCTTGTCTGCATCCCGATAATCCCTCTGCCGCCACGGTTCTGGCTCTTATAGGTATCCAGGGGTGTACGCTTCACATAATTCAAATTGGAAAGCGTAAACACACAGGTTTCCTCCTCAATCAAATCCTCCAAATCAATCTCGCCGGGGTTCTGCATCAGCTTGGTGCGGCGTTCATCTGCGTATTTTTCCTTGATTACGGTAATTTCGTCCTTGATTACGCCAAGCAGCAGCTTTTCATCTGCCAGAATGGTTTTGTAATATGCAATCTTCTTTTGCAGCTCTGCATATTCCGCATCAATTTTTTCCTTTTCCAAGACCTGCAAGCGGCGCAGCTGCATTTCCAAAATCGCCTGCGCCTGTAGCTCGGAAAGGCTGAAGCGTTCCATCAGGCGATCCTTTGCATTGTCATAGCTTGTGCGGATAATTCGGATTACCTCATCAATGTGATCAATCGCAATCCGCAGGCCCTCCAAAATATGCGCTCTTTTTTCTGCCTTATCCAAATCAAAGCGTGTTCTTCTGGTTACCACATTCTCTTGGTGCTTCAAATATTCCGCAAGCATCTGCTGTAAGTTCAGCACAACAGGCTTTCCGTTTACCAAGGCAAGCATGTTTGCACCGAAGGACTCCTGCAAGGAGGTATATTTGTATAGCTGGTTCAAAATCACATTTGCGTTGTAGTCCTTCTTCACATCAATGATAATCTTGATATCATCGCCGGCGGAGGCATCCTTCAAATCACTGATTCCCTCCACACGCTTTTCCTTGTCTAATTCCGCAATCTTTTCCATCAAGCGCAGCTTATTTACCATATACGGAAGCTCGGTCACCACAATCCGCTCTCTGCCGTTGTGGGTTTCAATCTCCGCCGTGGAGCGCACAATAATCTTGCCGCGGCCTGTGCGATATGCCGCACGAATCCCGCTTTTCCCAAGGATATTTGCGCCTGTGGGGAAATCCGGCCCCTTGATGTATTGCATCAATTCCTCCACATCGGTTTCTCTGCCCTCGATTTTGTTCTCAATCATGCAAATGATACCGTCAATTACCTCGCCCAGATTATGCGGTGGGATATTTGTCGCCATACCGACCGCAATCCCGCTGGAGCCGTTTACCAAAAGGTTCGGGATACGGGCAGGCAAAACCGTCGGCTCTTTTTCGTTCTCGTCATAGTTCGGCACAAAATCAACGGTATCCTTCTCGATATCCGCAAGCATTTCCGCCGTAATCTTAGACATTCTCGCCTCTGTATAACGGCTGGCAGCAGCGCCGTAGCCGTCGATAGAGCCAAAGTTCCCGTGACCGTCCACCAGCATATAGCGCATGGAGAAATTCTGTGCCATACGCACCATGGCTTGATAAATGGAGCTGTCGCCATGTGGATGATATTTACCCATCGTATCCCCGACAATACGCGCGGATTTACGATAGCCCTTATTGGGGTCCAAATTCATTTCGTTCATGGAATACAGAATACGCCGCTGCACAGGCTTTAAGCCGTCACGCACATCGGGTAATGCACGGGCAACAATTACACTCATCGCATAGTCAATGTAGCATTTCTGCATCTCTTTGTTGATGTCTATGGTTATGACCTTGTCTATCTCTTTCTTTTCGTCACTCATACGTTCACCTCTTAAGACCGTGAGGCTCTGCCTCACCCTCCGCAAGCCTTTGAAAAGGCTTGACCTAAACTTTATATAAATCTTACATTTCTTTCAGAAATATAAGATTTTCATTCTGATTTATCACGCCGCAGGCAAATCGGGTTCCAAGGGGGTGACCCCCTTGGTGGGGTTTGGGGCAACGCCCCATAAAAACTTGCCCACAGGCGGTTCTTTGAAGGGGTGCGATACATTTTGTATCGCAAGGGAAACTTTCACCAAGAAAAGAAAGTTTCCCCTTCTGTCACCTATTAAAAATCCATCTCCGCATACTGCGCATTTTCCTCGATAAAGATTTTTCTGGGTTCAACCTCATCCCCCATCAGCATGCTGAAAATCTGGTCTGCAAGCACCGCATCATCAATCGTTACCAATTTCAGAATCCTATGCTCCACCGCCATTGTGGTATCTCGCAGCTGGTCGAAGTCCATTTCCCCCAGACCCTTATACCGCTGTACATCCTTAATACCGGTTCTGCCGATTTCCTGATAAAGCTCCTCAAGCTGCAAATCGTCATACACATAATAATGCTGCTTATTCTTCTCTACACGGTACAAGGGCGGCTGTGCCACATATACCTTGCCGCCCTCAATGAGCTGCGGCATATAGCGATAGAAGAAGGTCAAAAGCAGGGTTCTGATATGCGCACCATCCACGTCGGCATCGGTCATAATAACGATTTTATGATACCGCAGCTTTTCCATATCAAAATCATCGGAAATCCCCGTACCAAAAGCAGTAATCATGTTGCGGATTTCCTCAGAATTTAAAATTCTGTCCAATCTTGCCTTTTCCACATTCAAAATCTTACCACGCAAAGGCAGAATCGCCTGTGTTCTCGGATCTCTTGCCTTAATGGCAGAGCCGCCTGCGGAGTTCCCTTCGACAATATAAATCTCACATTCATAAGGATCACGGCTCGTGCAGTCTGTCAGCTTGCCGGGCATGCGGGCATTCTCCAGGCCTGTCTTACGGCGCACCAGTTCTCTTGCCTTTCTGGCAGCATCTCTGGCTCTGGAGGCCATCATCCCCTTTTCAATGATGGTTTTCCCAATGTTCGGGTTTTCCTCAAGGAAATAGGTCAAATATTCGCTTAAAACGCTTTCCACTGCGCCCTTTGCCTCACTTGTGCCAAGCTTTGCCTTTGTCTGCCCTTCAAACTGCGGGTCCTCCACCTTAATGCTGACAACGGCGGTAATCCCCTCTCTGACATCTTCGCCGGAAAGCTTTTTGTCCGCATCCTTGATGATACCGCTTTTCTTGCCGTAATCATTCAGTGTTTTTGTCAGGCCCGATTTAAAGCCGACCAAATGCGTACCGCCATCAGGGGTATTGATATTATTCACGAAGGTAAAAATGCTCTCCGTAAAGCCGTCATTGTGCTGGAACGCCACCTCAACCAAAACGCCGTCCTTCTTGCCGCAGGCATAGAAAATATTATGATATAAGGGCTGGCGGCTCTGGTTCAGGAAAGCCACAAATTCCTTAATGCCGCCTTCATAATGGAAGGAATGCTCCTGCTCCTGCCCAACACGCAAATCCATTAGGTTGATTTTCAAGCCCTTTGTCAAAAAGGCGGTTTCCCGAAAGCGCTGCTTCAGCACATCATAATCAAAAACGGTTTCCTCAAAAATGGTATCATCCGGCAGAAAATGCACAAAGGTGCCTGTAATGTCGGTTTCTCCCACCACACGCAGCGGCTCAACCACATCCCCACGGGAATATTTCTGCTCATGGATTTTGCCGTCCCGATGCACCTGCACCACAAGCCATTCGGAAAGCGCATTTACAACAGAAGCACCCACGCCATGCAGACCGCCGGAAACCTTATAGCCCCCGCCGCCGAACTTACCGCCTGCGTGCAGAATCGTGAATACCATCTCCAAGGCGGACATGCCCTTCTGCTCGTTGATATCAACAGGAATCCCTCGCCCGTTGTCCATAACGGAAACGGAGTTATCCGGGTGGATTTTTACGGTAATTTCACTGCAAGCACCTGCAAGTGCCTCATCCACAGAGTTATCTACAATTTCATAAACCAAATGATGCAGACCTTTCGCACTGGTAGAGCCGATATACATACCGGGGCGTTTCCGCACAGCCTCCAGTCCCTCTAAGACCTGAATTTGATTTGCGTTATATTCGGAAGACATCAAATCCCTCTCTTTCGGTCGATTTTTTTCGCCTATATTTTTTGGCAAGAAAAAAAGAAAGAACAAAAATAGACTTTCTCTTTCTATCAAATCCTGCTTCAAAATCACATGAATTAAGTATAGCATTTTTTCATTGATTTTACAATGTTTTGCGCATATTTTTATGCTTTTTTTAAAAAAATTCCTACTATATTATAGCCTTTCTGTTTCAAAAAATATCTCTTGTCATTTTTTTCTCTCTGTGTTATGCTGTTTTTATTGGGAATGAGGTTCTCCCACGGGCAAAAGCAGCCCGAAACCGCATGGATTGCTGATGACTTCTGCATTATATTTTACGCAGAAGGTGTCGGCTTTTTTTATTTTCTGCGAAGAACAGGAGGAAACCTTATGTTAACAAGTATTGCTTTGATTCTTTTATTCGGCTTAGGGCTTGGCTGTCTTTTTTCCAAGCTAAAGCTGCCAAGCTTGGTCGGGATGATTTTGGTCGGTATTTTAATGAGCCCCCATGCACTGCATTTGATTGATGCCTCCCTTCTTTCGATTGCGGGAGACATTCGTCAAATTGCTCTTGTCATCATTCTGACACGGGCAGGTCTTTCCTTGGATATTACGGATTTAAAAAAGGTCGGCAGGCCTGCTGTTTTGCTCTGCTTTCTTCCCGCCTGTGCGGAAATGCTCGGAACCATCCTCCTTGCACCGCTCCTGCTCGGTGTCAGCGTCTTGGATGCGGCAATCATCGGCAGTGTGCTTGCGGCCGTTTCGCCTGCGGTCATTGTGCCACGCATGATTCATTTGATGGAGCAGGGCTATGGCAAGGAAAACAGTATTCCGCAAATGATTCTGGCAGGGGCATCGGTGGATGATGTATTCGTAATTGTTGTTTTTACCGCCCTAACCACCTTAGCCGCAACCGGCAGCTTCTCCGCCGCCTCTCTTTTGCAAATCCCCATTTCTATCTGCTCCGGTATTTTGCTTGGCTGTGCCGTCGGGTATGGCATGCTGCGGCTGTTCCGCCGCTTTCCCATGCAGGATACAGTGCGTGTACTGCTGCTGCTGAGCATTTCCTTTTTGTTGATTGCAGTTCAAAATCTTGTAAACGGCATTGTTTCCGGCTTGCTTGCCATCATGTTTATGGGTATTTTTCTGCGGCAAAAGGCAGCGCCTCTTTGCATCACCCTTTCTGAAAAATATAATCAGCTTTGGATTGGTGCAGAGGTATTCCTTTTTGTTTTGGTGGGGGCAACCGTGGATTTGCACTATGCGCTTGCGGCAGGCTTTGCGGCGATACTCCTGATTTTCGGGGCATTGCTCTTTCGCATGGCAGGTGTTTGTCTCTCCGTCACAAAAACAAGGCTTTCGGGCAAGGAACGGCTTTTCTGTATGCTTGCCTATACCCCCAAGGCAACCGTACAGGCCGCCATCGGTGCCATTCCGCTGAGCATGGGGCTTTCCTGCGGCAATCTGACACTAACCGTTGCCGTGCTTGCCATCCTCATCACAGCCCCCTTCGGAGCAATCTGTGCAGACCATTTGCACCAACGCTTATTAAAAAAATAAGAAAACAGGCATTGAGATTTTTTCCTCAATGCCTGTTTTCCTTTTGCGGTATGATAGCTCCGTTTTCAACATAAAACAGATTATCCCTGCTGATATATTTTCGGATAGAATCCTCAATGCCTGTGCAGGTCACAAAGGCCTGCAAGCCCTCTATACTTTCCAAAAGATATTTCTGGCGGCTTTCATCCAATTCGGAAAACACATCATCCAAAAGCAAAACAGGTGTCTCTCCCGTCTCCTCCAAAATCAAATCAATCTCCGCCAAACGAGCCGCCAACGCCGTTGTGCGCTGCTGCCCCTGAGAGCCGTAAACCTTAACCTCTCTGCCGTTTATCAAAAAGCTGATGTCATCCTTATGCGGGCCGCTCTGGGTTGCCCCAAAAAGAATATCGCGCTCCAGATTCCGCTGTAAGCGTTCCGCAAGCATTCCCTCCTCGCAGTTCGGCTTATAGGACGTTTGCAGGCGGTCCTTGCCTCCTGTCAGCCGTGCAAGCTTTTCCGCCGCAATTTCATCCAAGCGGGCCAAAAAACGCCGTCTGGCGGCAATGATACGCTCTGCGTATTCCACCATCTGTCCGTCCCAGACAAAAAGTGTCTCCTGCAAGGTCGGCTTTTTCTGTATTTCCTTCAAAAGATTGTTTCTTTGCTTTAAAATGCGATAATATTGCTGCAAATCATAATAATATACCCTGCTCAGCTGGCAAAGCTCCATGTCCAAGAAGCGACGGCGCTCCGCAGGGCCATCCTTAATCAAGGATAAATCCTCAGGGGAGAAAATCACAGCATACAGCGTGCCGAACAGCTCGCCCAAACGCCGCACAGGCAGGCCATTGACGGCAATCCCCTTTTTCTCATTCTGCTTCAAATGCACATCAATTTTATCACTGCGGCTTTGTGTCTGCACCAGCATACGAATATGGCTTTCCTCTGCACCGAAGGCAATCAGCTGTTGGTCACTTTTGCCACGCATGGAACGCCCCATGGCACAAAAATAAAGCGACTCCAGAAAATTCGTTTTCCCTTGTGCGTTGTTGCCGTAAATCACATTGATTTTCTCGGAAGGCTCGATATGCAGTTGTGAAAGATTCCGAAAATCCCGTAGAAAAATCTCCTTGATATACATATTTATTCCTCTAACACTTATAAATATACATTTAAATCGTATGCCCTTGCAGCTCCTCTTTCAGCTCCGCAAGCAAGGCACGCAGTCTGCTTTCTCGTTTTTGATAAACCTCCTGCTGCTCGTTTTCGTCCTCAGCGTAGGCATAATCCTCCGAAAACTGTACCCAATCCGCAAAATATTTCTCCATATCGTCCTTAATATTCCGGATTAAGTCCGATTTTGACACCTTAATGTCATATTTTTCGGACCCAAAATCCCCTTCTGTCCTAATTTCCGTTTCATCTGCGGCAGTCAGCGTGAAGGCAGAGCCCTCCTCATCAAACCGCAGCACAAGAGGGATATCCTGCCGCAGTGCCGCAATGGCAGCCTGCATTGCTTCCGCCGGCACATCCTGCACGTAGCTGCCAAGCCCCTCAAAGTCCTCCAAATGGATTTCGGTCCAGCCGTTTTTCGGTTTTGTAAACATCCGAATCACTCCTAAAAATACAGTTTATATGAATTTTTATTCATAACAAAAAAGGAATTTTAAGCCTGCAATTCCACCTCAACCGCACCGACGCCCTTCAGCTCCACAATGTCGCCATGGCGGATTTTTTTGCCACGTTCCGTTGCAATTTCGCCATTTACAAGCACATTTCCCTGTGAAAGAAAATATTTCACATCAGAGCCTTGGTCGATAAAGCCTGCCAGCTTCAAAACCTGCTGCAGCTTAATAAATTCTGTATGAATATACACTTTTTCCATCCTTGCTTCCTCCTTCCTACATCCGCAGGGGCAAAATCAAATATTTAAAGGAATCCCCTTCCTCCGGCAAAATCGTACAAGGGCTGAGGGATGCCATGAAAATCATTTTTACGGTTTCCTCCTCAATCGAGCGCAGGGCCTCAATCAGATATCTCGGGTTAAAGGCAATCGTCAAATCATCCCCCTCCACCTCCGCGGTTACGTTCTCATGCGCTGTCCCCATGTCACTTCTTGCGGTGATATCCATGCCGTTTGCACGAATCATCAGGCGTACAGGCGTTTTGCGGTTGTCTCTGGAAACCAGGGAGGCACGCTCCAAAGCCTGAATCAGCTCATTTTTGTTGATCAGCATTTTTGTTTTGTAATCCTCGGAAAAGGACTGCGCATAGCGGATGAAATCCCCTTCAATCAAGCGGGAAACCATGATTGCCGTCCCCAAATCAAAGAGAATATGCTTTTCTGTCAAATAAATGGAAAGCGTATCCTCCTCCTCCTGAGAAAGAATTTTGTTCAGCTCGGAAAGTGTTTTCCCCGGCACAATCACATCCGTGTCTCCGCTGCCGGCAAGAAGGCTGCTTTTGCGGAAGGAAATACGATAGCCGTCCACAGAAACCAGATGAACGGAATTGCTCCGCAGCTCAAATAATTCGCCTGTCAAAACGGGCTTAGAGCCATCCTGTGCGATGGAGAAAATGGTCTGGCGAATCATATCACGCAGCTTCGCCTGCTCCATGGAATAGAGCTTCTCCTGCTCCACCTCGGGCAGAACAGGGAAATCATCGCCGTTTTGCCCCATAATTTTAAATTCGGAGGAGCCGCTGACAATGGTTACGGCATAATCGGTATCTGTGGAGATTGTGACAAATTCGCCGTTTAAGCGACGGACAATATCATTAAAAATCCTTGCTTCAATGGCAACCTCGCCCTTTTCCGCAATTTCAGCCTCAATGGGTGCGGTTTGAATCCCGATTTCCAAGTCATTCCCTGTCAGGATAAAGCCCTTTTCATTTGCCGTTAAAAGAATACATTCCAAAATAGGCAGTGTCGTACGGTTGGAAACCGCTTTGTTTACGATATTGATATATTGCAGCAGTAAATCCTTGTTGCAAGTCAGTTTCATGGTTGTGTACAACTCCTTTGTTCACAAGTATAAATGTAATATAAATAATTTGATTCGTAGCAGTAGTAGTAGGGGGTGTGAGAATGTGGAAAACTCCATTTTCCCCAGAATTTTCAAGAAAAAGAGGTTTGGGAAAACCCTGTGGATAACAAAGAATAACAGTAAGACTTATCCACGTTTTCCACAGTAAGCGAATGTTTCCTCTGCTTATCCACAGCTTATTCAGAGCTGATTCACAGGCATTTGTGGATGAAAGGAATCCCTATGGGGTAAAGGAATCCTCATTGGGTTAGGCGTTTTTAATCTCCTTTTCTAATTGACGGACAGTTTCCTGCAGGGCATCGTCATTTTCCAGCTGCTTTTCAATCTTGGAGATTGCATAAATGACGGTTGTATGGTCTCTGCCGCCAAAGCTTTCCCCGATTTTCGGCAGAGAAATATCAAGCAGCTTTCGGCAAAGATACATGGAAATCTGTCTGGGAAAGGCGATATTCTTCGGCTTTTTGCTCCCTTGGATATCCTCCACACGAATGTTGTAATGCTCCGCAACCACCTGCTGAATCAGCTCCGGTGTCAGCGGTGTAACGGAATTTTCACTGAAGATATCCTTTAAGCTGTTTTCTGCCAGAGCGATGGAAATAGCTTGATTTGTCAGTGTTGCCAGTGCAACGATGCGTGTCAATGCACCCTCTAATTCTCGGATATTCGATGCAATATTTTTTGCAATATATGCCATAACATCATCGGGAATCGTCAGATTATCCCGCTCTGCCTTTTTCTTTAGGATTGCAATTCTGGTTTCATAATCGGGCGGCTGCACATCGGCAATCAGGCCCCATTCAAAACGGCTGCGCAGTCTGTCCTCCAGGGTTTTGATTTCCTTTGGCGGACGGTCGGAGGAAATGATAATCTGCTTATTCGATTCATATAACGCATTAAAGGTATGGAAAAATTCCTCCTGTGTCCCTTCTTTTTTAGAGATAAACTGAATATCGTCAATCATCAGCACATCAATATTGCGGTATTTATTCCGAAATTCCTCATTTTTATTATTCTGGATGGAGTTAATCAGCTCATTGGTAAAGGTTTCACTGGTTACATATAAAACCTTTGCCTGCGGGTTTTTATCCAAAATGAAATGCCCGATGGAATGCATGAGGTGCGTTTTTCCCAGACCGGAATTTCCATATAAAAATAAAGGGTTATATGCCTGTGCGGGAGATTCCGCAACGGCAAGGGAGGCAGCATGTGCCATGCGGTTGCTGTTGCCGACAACGAAGGAATCAAAGACATATTTCGGGTTCAGGTTTCTTGCCAGCTCATTTTCCTTCTTTTTTTCCAAGGAAAGTGCATGCTTTTCCTGTGTTCCGGCTTTTAATGCCTCCTCGGTTGTAATGATAATATCATATTCATTGTTTGTAACTAATCTGATTGCGGTTCGGATGACGGGAAGATGGCGTTTTTCAATCATTTCCTTGAAAAATTCGTTTTCCACCTGCAGGATGATTTTATTCCCATCAATGCCGCAGGGGATAATGGGCTGAATCCAAGTGGCAAAGCTCACGGCAGTTGTTTCATCTGCGATATATTTGAGGGTTTCTTCCCAAATCTGTTTGAGTTCCACGCAATGACCTCCTTTTCTTTTTTTGTTATCCACATCCAAATGGGATATTTCTGTGTAAAAAAGGAAAAAATGTGCCGCTTTTTTCGGTTATACACAGAATCCCCATCCGTTTCTCTGCACAAAATTCACAGAGACGGAAAAGCTTGTCTTTCCAAGGCTTATGTTATAATTTACCGAACGGAACGTCCACAGTTTTTTTACAGAAAGAAAAAAGTTATCAACAAAGTTATTCACAGGTTGTGGATAACATAAGCTGAGAGCTGTGAATCCTGTGGAATTTCTAAAAATGCACAGAAAGACATGATTGTCTTTAGTATATCAAAAGTTATCCACAGGTTCAATGAAAAACTTGTCCAAAAAAATTGGAAAATAAAATTGTATACAAGATATAGTAAAACTTTTTTGAAAAAAACTAAATATTCCTCTTTTGTCGAAAATTTTTTCCGTATCGGCTGTGGAAATGTGAATAAATCCGCAGAAAACAAGGGTTTTTTAAAAAATTTTTTCTTGACGAGCCTTTCTTTTTTTACTATAATAGGGGCAGTGCTCATAAAAAGGGTGAGCAGAACCCGGAAATTGAAGGAGGTGCAACAACCATGAAAATGACATTCCAGCCTAAGAAAAAACAGAGAAGCAGAGAACATGGCTTCAGAAAAAGAATGAGAACAGCAAACGGCAGAAAAGTGCTTGCTGCAAGAAGAAGAAAAGGTAGAAAAGTATTATCCGCATAATTTTTTTCATGTGTATTTAAGGCCGCAGCGTTTTTCGTGTGGCCTTTTGTTCATCATGGAGGTTTTTTAGCGGGCCGCAAAGAAAAGGGGGGGTTGTGTCGATGAAATTTACAGAATCTTTGAAGAAAAATTTTCAGTTTCGCCATGTGTATCAGAAGGGCAAATCCATCGCCAATCGCCATTTAGTATTATATATGGTAAAAAACGGAGCACATGACCACAATAAGCTGGGGATTTCCGTCAGCAAAAAGGTGGGCAAAAGCGTGGTGCGCTCCCATGTGACTCGTCTCATTCGGGAAAGCTATCGCAGCATGGAGCAGGAGCTGAAGCAGGGCTATGATTTTGTTGTGATTGCCCGTGTTTCCTGTGCGACTGCATCCTACCATGAGGTGTGCCGTTCTTTGCGGCATCTTTTCAAAAAGCAACAGCTTCTGCTGAGCGTGTCTGAAAGAAAGGACCGTCAGGAAAAATCAGAAGCAGGCAGAAGGGAAGAAAGGAAAGAGGGAGGAAAATGAAGCAAAGCCTTCTTTCTTTTATCGAAACGGTTTCCCGTTTTTTTCAAAAGCTCTTTCTGCTGATGATTCGTTTCTATCAGGCAGCGATATCGCCGCATTTGGGAAGGAATTGTAGATTTACTCCTACCTGCTCCCAATATGCCTATATCGCAATCATACGGTTTGGGCCGATAAAGGGCACGTATCTGGCCATCCGCAGACTGTTAAAATGCCACCCCTTTCATGCGGGCGGCTATGATCCCGTACCTGAGAAGAAAGAAAAATAACTGTCCTTCGGGGCGAAAATCTCGTATTGTTTGTTGAAGGAGGAAAAAATGTCCCATTTACCTTATTTGCTGGAAGCATTGCCTTCCGTAAGACAGCCCGGTAAGATTGTCGGTCCATTCGCCGATCTGATGGGGAAAGTGTATAACCTATTGTTTGAGCTTTTGCACAGCAACACAAGCGCAGGCTCCTTGGGTCTGGCTATCATTATTTTTACCTTAATCGTGAAACTCATCCTGTTTCCTCTGATGGTAAAGCAGCAGAAGTCTTCCTTTAAGATGCAGGCACTGCAGCCTGAGCTGATGAAGATCAGGAAAAAATATGAGGGCAAAACAGACCAGATGTCACAGCAGCGCATGGCTTTTGAAATGCAGGAATTTCAGAAGAAAAACGGCGTGAGCATGGTGGGCGGCTGCCTGCCGATGCTGATTCAGCTCCCCATTTTGTATGCACTGTTTTATCTGTTCCAGAATGCCTATGTTTATGTAGATGTTATCGGCAATAACTACACAGATATCGCAAGCACTATCGTGAATATTCCCGTTTCCTTGAGAATGGAGGTGTTCCAGCCCTTTGCACAGGAATTTGCCAATGCCTATAAAAATGTCGCTGCCATCAAGGATGGCATTGATATGGGGCAGGTCAATGAGGTGGTTATGCTGGTTAACTATCTGAAGCCGGATGATTGGAACGTCATCCTGCAAAATCTTGGCTCCGCCGGAAATGATTTGATTCCTCTGCTGGCAACAAAGAACGGAATCGAAACCTTCCTGACCATTCCTCTGGTAAGCAAGGCAGGTCTGCATTTCCCCGGCATTATTATTCCCATTGCGGCAGGCATTACCACATGGCTGCAGTCTAAGATTATGATGATGATGAACCCGCAGAACAGCGATCCGAACAATCCTGCGGCGGTAATGTCTAAGTCTATGCTGTATATGATGCCGATTATGATGGGTGTGTTTGCAATCAATATGCCCGCAGGTCTGGGTCTGTACTGGACAATCTCCAACCTGTTCGGTATTTTGCAGCAGCTTATTTTGTCTAAATATTATAAAAAGAAATTTGCGGAGGAGGCAGCACAGTAATGGAAGAAATTAGAAAAAGCGCAAAGACTGTGGATGATGCCATTGCGGCTGCTCTGGCAGAGCTGGGCGCAGCTCGTGAGGAAGTCGATATCACAGTGATTGATGAAGGCTCCAAGGGCTTTTTGGGGATGTTCGGCGGCAAGGATGCCGTTGTTCTGGTGAAGAAAAACTTTAATCCCGAAAAGGAAGCGGAAACCTTCTTAAAAGAAGTATTTTTGAGCATGGGGCTGATTGTAAAAATCAAAACCGATCAAAAGGATAAGCACCTGTATATTGAGCTGACAGGCGATGATATGGGTATTTTGATTGGCAAAAGAGGACAGACCTTGGATGCACTGCAATATCTGGTAAATCTGGTTGTCAATAAGAAAAGCCCTTATTATATCAGCGTTATGCTGGATACGGAAAATTATCGTCAGAGAAGAAAGGAAACACTGGAAAGCCTTGCCTTTAATCTGGCGAAGAAGGTTAAGCACACAAAGAGAAATGTTGTGCTGGAGCCTATGAATCCTTATGAAAGAAGAATCATCCATTCCGCATTGCAGAATGACAGATTCGTTACAACATACAGTGAGGGCGAAGAACCTTATAGAAATGTTGTTATCACCTTGAAATAAGACACTCGAAACCCGTTGTTTTTTACAGCGGGTTTTTGTTTTAAAAAAGAGCGATAACTGAGACCTTTTTGTCTTCAAAAAAGGTTCTCAGACTCTCCAAAAATCAGCCTGCAAGGCGAAGAAGACCTTGAGGGCGCTGCCCTCAAACACCTGCAAACCTTTGAAAAGGTTTGATCCAAACTTTATTTGCCTGCGGCGCAAAAAAGGAGGTTTTTTATGAAAAGAGAATTTATGCTTGATGATGTGATTGCGGCCATTTCCACGCCCATCGGCACAGGCGGTATCGGCATTGTGCGCATGAGCGGGGCAGGCTGTATTGCATTGGCGGACAGCATTTTTATCGGCAAAAGAAAATTGACGGAAAAGGCAACCCATACGCTTTCCTATGGCAAAATTACAGACGGACAGGGCGGAGAGGTCATTGATGAGGTGCTTGTTTCCGTTATGAAGGCACCGCATACCTATACGAAGGAGGATATCGTGGAAATCAACTGCCACGGCGGCTCCTTGGTTACCAGAAGGGTGCTGGAGGCTGTGCTGAAAACAGGCGCACGCATTGCACAGCCCGGCGAATTTACCAAGCGCAGCTTTTTGAACGGACGCATTGACTTAACGCAGGCGGAGGCGGTCATTGATTTGATTGAATCCAAAACAGAGCTGTCCCGTCAGGCGGCGGTCAATCAGCTTGAGGGCAGATTAAAAACCGCTGTCAGAAAAATGCGTGAGGAAATTTTGGATATGATTGCTTCCATTGAGGCGGTCATTGATTATCCCGATTATGATGTGGAGGAGGAAACCTACAACACCATGGAGCAGGGGGCAGACCGCCTGCTGGCACAAATGGAAGGGCTGCTGGAGGGGGCAGACCGTGGGAAAATCATCCGTGAGGGCTTGCAGACTGTGATTGTCGGAAAGCCGAATGTCGGCAAATCCTCTCTTTTGAACTGGCTTTTGGAGGAGGACCGTGCCATTGTGACGGACATCCCCGGCACAACCAGAGATACGGTTGAGGAATATCTGAATATTGACGGGATTCCCATTAAAATCGTCGATACGGCGGGGATTCGTGAAACAGGCGATGTTGTCGAAAAAATGGGTGTGGAAAAATCCAAGGCGTATGCCGAAAATGCCGATTTGGTTATTATGATGCTGGATGGTTCTCGTCCCTTGGAGGAGGAGGATAAGGAAATTCTTTCCTTCATCCGCGGAAAAAAGACGATTGTGCTGCTGAATAAGGTGGATTTAGCACAAAAGCTTTCTCTGGAGGAGCTTGCGGAATATGTGCCGCAGGAGCAGATTTTATTTATCTCCGTGAAGGAAAATGATGGCTTTGATGCGCTTTTGGATGCCTTGAAAAATATGTTCTTAGACGGGCATACCGCAACGGCAGAGGATGCCCTGCTTGGCAACACCAGACATAAGGATGCGCTGTATCGTGCAAAGGAGGCCATGGAGCATTGCATGGAAACCATCACCATGCGTATGCCGGAGGATTTTATCTCCATGGATTTGCAGGACGCCAATCGTGCCTTGGGCGAAATCACCGGGGATACCAGTGATGAAGAAATTATAGACAGGATTTTTACCAAGTTCTGTCTGGGTAAGTAAGGAGAAAAAATGGAACAGGAAAATGAATTGGGCGTGCAGCCCATAAAAAAGCTGCTGTGGAAGCTGGCGGTGCCTGCCATTACAGCGCAGATTGTGAATGTATTATATAATGTCGTTGACCGTATTTATATCGGGCATATCCCCAAAACAGGCAAGCTTTCCTTGACGGGGATTGGCGTTTGTATGCCGCTGATTATGCTGATTTCCGCCTTTGCCATGCTGGCAGGGATGGGCGGCGCACCCAGAGCCTCCATTATGCTTGGGCGCAGGGATGAGGAGGAGGCAGAACGGATTCTTGGGAACTGCACAGCACTGCTGATTTTGGTTGCCCTGACCTTGACGGTGCTGTTTCAGCTTTTTGCAAGGCCGTTTCTCTTAACCTTCGGTGCAAGTGAAAACACCATCGGCTTTGCGATGGATTATATCCGCATTTATGCCTGTGGCACGATTTTTGTGCAGCTTACCCTTGGCTTGAATGCCTTTATTACGGCACAGGGCTTTGCAAAAATCAGCATGAAAACCACATTGATTGGTGCAATCACGAATATTGTTCTGGATCCGATTTTTATTTTCGTGCTTGGCATGGGTGTCAAGGGGGCGGCATTGGCAACGGTGCTTTCGCAGGCACTTTCTGCCACATGGGTGCTGACCTTCCTTCTGGGGAAGAAAACCACGCTGAAATTGAGGCTGAAAAATCTGCATTTGCGGAAAAAGGTTATTTTGCCCTGCATACTGCTTGGCTTAAGCCCCTTTGTGATGCAGTCCACGGAAAGCATTTTGAACATCTGCTTTAATTCCTCCTTGCTGAAATACGGCGGAGATACGGCGGTTGGTGCGATGACCATTCTGACAAGCGTGATGCAGTTTTCCATGCTGCCGCTTTCGGGGCTTTCGCAGGGCGCACAGCCCATCACGGGCTATAATTTCGGGGCAAGAAAGCCGGAGCGTGTGCGGGAATCCTTCTCGATTTTGCTGAAATGCTCTGTGGGCTATTCGGCACTGCTTTGGCTCATTGTGATGCTCTTTCCCCGTTCCCTTGCCATGCTTTTTGCACAGGATAGCGCCTTTTTGGATTATACCGCATGGGCACTGCGCATTTTTATGGCAACCGGCGTTGTGATGGGGATTCAGATTGCCTGTCAGCAGACCTTTATTGCCATCGGCAATGCGAAAACCTCTCTCTTTTTGGCAATTTACAGAAAAATTATACTGCTGATTCCGCTGATTTATATTTTGCCGCATTTCTTCTCGAATCAGGCAATGGCGGTTTTTTTGGCAGAGCCGGTGGCAGATTTCATTGCCGTCAGCACAACCTTGATTTTGTTTATTCGGCAGTTTAAAAAGGCATTGCAGGCACTGGAAAATTGAACCGTGTTTTTGAAAAAAGGAAAATCGTTTTACAGGAGGGAAATCGTTGAATTTCCCTCTTTTTTGGTGTAAAATAAAATATTATTGAAAAAATAGCTTTTAAATCCGAGAAGAGAGGAATTTGAATATGTATCATGCAGAAACCATAGATGTCGCTGTTATCGGCGGCGGTCATGCCGGCTGTGAGGCTGCGCTTGCGGCGGCACGCCTTGGAATGCAGACCGTTTTGTTTGCCATTTCCTTGGACAGCATTGCCATGATGCCCTGTAACCCTTCGATTGGGGGCAGCTCCAAGGGGCATTTGGTGCGTGAGGTGGATGCCTTGGGCGGCGAAATGGGTAAGGTGATCGACAAAACCTATATCCAGACAAAGATGCTGAACACAGGCAAGGGCCCTGCGGTGTATTCTCTGCGGGCGCAGGCGGATAAGCTTGCCTATCAATCCGAAATGAAGCACCGCTTGGAAAACACCCCCAATCTGAAAATCAAGCAGGCGGAAATTGTGGATATCTTGATGGAGGAGGGCAGAGTCAGCGGCGTTGTGACAGCCGCAGGTGCAGTGTATGCCTGCAAGGCGGTTGTGCTTTGCATGGGCACCTACATGAAGGCACGCTGCCTGACGGGCGAGCATATCACAGAAAGCGGCCCCAATAACCTGATGCCTGCCACAAAGCTTTCCGCAAGGCTGAAGGAAATGGGCATTGATTTGTTCCGCTTTAAAACAGGGACACCTGCCAGAATGAACAAAAATTCTTTGGATTTGGATAAAATGCAGCCACAGTATGGGGATGCGGAGATTGTGCCGTTTTCCTTTGAAAACACAGCGGAGGATATCGCAAAGCCGCAGGTGCTTTGTTGGCTGACCTATACCAACGAAAAAACACACCAAATTATTCGGGAAAATCTGGACCGCTCCCCCATGTTCGGCGGCGTGATTGAGGGGACAGGCCCCCGTTACTGCCCCTCCATTGAGGATAAGGTGGTGCGCTTTGCCGATAAGGAGCGTCATCAGCTTTTTGTTGAGCCGGAGGGGGAAAACACAGAGGAAATGTATATCCAGGGCATGAGCTCCTCCTTGCCGGAGGATGTGCAGATTGCCATGTATCGCACGATTCCCGGCCTGGAGCATTGCGAGATTACCCGTTTTGCCTATGCCATTGAATATGACTGCATTGATGCAACGCAGCTAAAGCTATCCTTGGAGTTTAAGGATTTCCCCGGTTTGTTCAGTGCGGGGCAGTTTAACGGCTCCTCCGGCTATGAGGAGGCGGCGGCACAGGGCTTGATTGGCGGTATCAATGCGGCGCATTTTGTGCAGGGCAAGGAGCCTGTGGTGCTGCAGCGTTCCGATGGCTATATCGGTGTGCTGATTGATGATATTGTCAACAAGGGAACAAGAGAGCCATATCGTATGATGACCAGCCGTGCGGAATTTCGTCTGCTGCTGCGGCAGGATAATGCAGACCGGAGATTGACACCGCTTGGCTATCAAATCGGCTTGATTTCGCAGGAAAGATATGATGCGCTGCGGGAAAAGGAGCGTTTGGTTGCAGAGGAAATTGCCCGTGTGGAGGGCGTAACCATGGGGCCGAGTGCGCCTGTGCTTGCCCTTTTGGAGAAATACGGCACAGCACCGATTAAAAACGGCGCCCGCCTTTCCGATTTGCTGAAACGCCCACAGCTCAGCTATGAAAAACTGGCGGAGATTGACCCTGAGCGTCCAGATTTGCCGCAGGAGGTGCGGGAGCAGGTCAACATCCAAATGAAATATGCAGGCTATATCGGGCAGCAGCTCAAGCAGGTGGAGCAGTTCAAAAAGCTGGAAAGCCGCCTTTTGCCGATGGATTTGGATTATCAAACCATTCAGGGCTTGCGTTTGGAGGCAAGACAAAAGCTGAACCTGGTGCGCCCCGAAAACTTGGGGCAGGCATCCCGTATCACAGGGGTATCCCCTGCGGATATTTCCGTTTTGCTGATTTATATGGAGCAGATGAAGCGAAAGCAATAAAAATATATCGAAAAGGAAGGAGGGGGAAACAATGGAAAAAAGAGAATTGCTCAAGGATTGCTGTGCGCAGATGGGCATTTCCTTGCAGGAGGAGCAGCTGGAGCAGTTTATGACGTATCTTTCCCTTCTGTTAGAATGGAACGAAAAAATGAATTTAACTGCCATCACCGAGCCGAGAGAGGTGGTGCTGAAGCATTTTGCGGACTGCCTGAGCTTAGTGCCTTGGGTGGAATGGAAAAAGGGCCTGCGTGTGATTGATGTCGGCACAGGTGCGGGCTTTCCGGGGATTCCCGTGAAACTTGCCTGCCCCGAAATTGAATTGACGCTGTTGGATTCCCTGCAAAAGCGCATTGGCTTCTTGCAGGAGGTCGGCAGTCAGCTTGGGCTGAGCGGTGTGGAATATATCCACAGTCGTGCGGAGGATGGCGGACAAAACCCGCTGTATCGGGAAAAATTTGATTTGTGCGTTTCTCGTGCGGTTGCAAATCTCTCCGTTTTGGCAGAATATTGCCTGCCGTTTATCAAGGTGGGCGGCAGATTGGCGGCATTGAAGGGGCCGGATGCGGCGGCAGAGGCGGAGCAGGCAAAGGGGGCGCTCAAAAAATTGGGCGGCAGATTGGTGGAAATCAAGGATGTTGCCATTCCCTATACCGATTTGTCTCATAAGCTGGTGTTTATTGAAAAAATCGCTCCCACACCGAAAAAATACCCCAGAAATGCAGGGAAAATCAAAAAAGAACCATTGGTATAACCAAAAAGATTCCGAAAAGGTCTATATGGACGCAGTTTGTGTCGATATGGGCTTTTTTTTGTGGAACGCTTTTTCCGAAAGCAGAAAAATACCGTGTTATTATGTAGAAAAGGAGGTAAATGACATGGAGGTTTTGAAATTTTCGGAAATGCGGCTCAAAAAAGATAAAGTAATTTTTCAACTGCCTGTAAATAAAATCCGCTCCAATCCCTATCAGCCGAGAAAATACTTCAACCGTGCTGCCTTGGAGGAATTGGCAGACAGTATTCGTTCCTATGGTATTTTGCAGCCGATTACCGTCCGCAAAATGAGCGGCGGTGCATATGAATTGGTTGCGGGGGAACGCCGCCTGCGTGCCGCCGAGCTGGCCGGCTTGGAGACGGTTCCCGCAATTCTCATGCAGGTCAGCGACAGTGACAGTGCCGTGATGGCGTTTATCGAAAACATCCAACGCCAAAACCTCAGCTTTCTGGAGGAGGCAGAGGGCTATCGCAATATGATGGAGGACTATGGCTTGACACAGGAGGAGCTTGCGGCAAAGCTTTCCAAAAGCCAATCTTCCATTGCAAACAAGCTGCGTGTGCTGAAGCTGGAGGAAAGCGTGAAAAGGCTGCTGCTGGAGCATCATTTTACGGAGCGACATGCCCGTGCGCTGCTGCGCCTGCCGAATGAGGAAAGCCGCCTGCTTGTGCTTACGCAAATGATACAGGAGGAAATGAATGTTAAAAAAACAGAGGAGCTGATTGAGGCGACACTGGAGGAAATGCGTCCCCGTTTCCATGAAAAAGGAGAGCAGAAGGAAAAACGATATGTGCGCTCTGCGGATTTTCGCCTTTTTACCAACACCATCAAGCAAAGCGTGGAGGTGATTCGCCGCTCCGGCATGGAGGTGGTTTATGAGGATAAGCAGGAGGCGGATTGCTGTGAAATTGTGATTCGGATTCGGAAAAATGCAGTGGAATTGGGTGCATCCTAAGCGTTGCATTTTGCATTTGATACATATTTTGCTTGCTTTCTTCCCGTTTGCATTTTATAATCGTTACTATATAGAGCGTAACGGTTATCGGCAGGGAGGGAAGGCGAATGAAGGAAAAAGGCATTTTAATGCGTGCGGAATACGGACATATTGCATTGCACCTTAAGGAACGCATGGAGGAAAGAGGCATAACCCGCAATCAGCTTGCAAAGCGTATTGATGCACGCTTTGAGGTGGTCAATAAATGGTATCAGGGAGAATTGGAAAAAATGGATTTGGATATTCTTGCACGCATTTGCTATGCACTGGATTGCACCACAGAGGATTTATTGCAATATGTGCCTGCGGAGAAATGAAAAAAGACGGTATCCAAATCAGAAAGCATAATCAGAAAGCATAAAAAAGCAAGAAATCCTTTTTTATCGGAATTTCTTGCTTTTTGCATGAAAATGGTTTTTTAAATGGGTACGTCAAACAATTTATCTAATTTCATAAAGGTGGAGGTTGCTGTGCCGATGAGGACATCCTTCCCGTTGCGGTTTACATGTCCCTCTGCCACCATGCTGATGAGCGTCCGCCCCAAATTTGTCACACGCACACGGTATTCCACCACATCCCCCAAAACAACGGGCTTGAGGAAGGTGGTTGTCAGGTTGACCGTTGTAATCTGGTGCTGCTTTGCATAATAATGGCAGGTTAAGCCGAAGGCAACATCAAAGCAGGTCATCATAATGCCGCCATGCAGGGAGCCGCCGGGGTTTCTCTCCCAAGGCAGTGCCTCAAAGGCAATGCAGTTTTCTTTTTTCTCAAAATCGCAGGAAACAAATCTCGGCTGCAGATGCACCAAAACGCCCTTGTTGGAAATGGGGTTATCGGGGTGCCCAATCTGAGAAAGCCATTGCTCCATGTTTTCCTGCGAGGAAATTTCATCTTTTAATGTAATCAGTGCCATGGTTGTCCTCCTTATCCGCTGACAGCCATAAAGGTTGCTGTCGCAATACATGCCAAAACATCCTCCCGCTCCAAGCGAACCTCCGCTTTTACGGTTGCCAAGGTGCGCCCAAGGGAATCCAGCTGGGTTTTGATGTGGAAGGTGTCCCCTGCAAGCACGGGCTTGAGGAAGGAAACATTCATGGTTACGGTTACAACTGTGGGGGCACTCAAATGGGTGTAATAATGTGCAAGAAAGCCCATCGAGGTATCTAAGGCGGTGGAAATGATGCCGCCGTGCAGGATGTTTTCGGGGTTCAGCTCCCATTCCTGCGCATCAAAAGCCATTTCCAAGGTGCCCTTTTCAAAATCGCAGGTGACGAATCGGGGGTCCATCTGCGGAATGACACCGTGGTGCTTTAATTCGGAACCGGGCAGCATGGCAGCATGGAAAAAGGCCTCCATATCTGCCTGAGAAAGTCCGGGTATTTTTGTCCAGTGCATATTGATTCTCCTTATTTTAAAAATTCTTTGATATTCTCCAAAAAGGCTTTGCTGTTTTCCATGTGGGGCAAAGCGGCTGTTTTTTCAAATAAAGCGAAGGAGCCGAAATCCTTCATTTTTTCTGCCGTATCAAAATGGCAGGTGGGATTTGTGCGGTTTTCCTCGCCCCAAATCATCAAAAACGGAACGGAAAGCTTTGCAAAGGCAGGCTTGGTATCCGCTGCCCAAAAGCGAGCTGCAAGGCAGGCAAAGGTTACTTGTGCATGACTGCCAAAGCGTGCGGCATTTGCATAACGCTGCAGCAGCTCCGCAGAAACGGTTTCCTTTGCAAAAATCGCCTGCTCCAAGGATGCCTTGATTTTCCGCTTGCTTGTGCCAAGAAGAAAATGCTCTGTGCCGGCAATCGGGGAGAGCAGAAGGGAAAGCTCCCTCGTATCCTCGTTGGTGGCAAAGCCGCTGCCGATACCCTCGGGGGAAATCAGCACAAGACGGCAGATGCTTTCCGGATGCAAAAGGGAAAGCAAAAGGCCGAAATCCGCACCGCCGTTTGCACCGCAAAGGCAAACAGGACGCCCGATGACATCCTCGATGAATTGGTGCAGGATGGTTGCATATTGATATGCTGTCCAAGGCTTTTCGGGATAGAAGGAATTGCCGAAGCCGGGCAAATCCGGTGCATAAACGTGGTATTCCTCTGCTAAGGCATCAATCACAGCATCCCATTCACGATTGGAGGCACCAAGCATCATGCTGTGCACCAAAAGCAAGGGCTTGCCATGCCCGACGGAGCGATAGGCGAGCGTACCCTCCTTCGCACGGTAGGTTTCCATAAAATGTGTATCATCCCTTTTTTTGCGTGCCTGCTTCAGACAAAGCTGCTGATAGCCTGCAAGGCCTGCAAGCAAAGCACCCACTGCGCCGAAAAAACCGAAGAAATATTTTGCAAGAGCATTTTTCATATCAAAAACCTCCTTTTTGGAAGAAACTATCCTACTCTATATTATGCGCCCAAATTTTGCATTTGAAAAGGGGAAATTTCATAAGATAGTCTGAAGATTTTTTTAAGGGGCGGCGGAAATGGAAGGATTTTCGATTTTGGCAGGACAGCTTTTTCTGATTCTCTGTGTGCAGTCGATTCTGGAGGCAATGGCATCAAAATGGCAGAATAGCTTTATGCAAAAGCCGATTGAGCTGGGGTGCTACCTTGCAAGCTTGGCAGTGGTTTTGCGCTTTATGCAGGCGTATCTTTTGGACACGCTGCGTGCCTTAACACATTTTTTTTGAAAGAAGAAAAAAATAAAAAAAGTACTTGACGAAAGATAGAAAGAATGATAATATATCTCTTGTACTCAACACGAGTTACGCCGATGTGGCTCAATTGGCAGAGCAGCTGACTTGTAATCAGCAGGTTATCGGTTCGAGTCCGATCATCGGCTTTTTTCTTGCTCATAAGTAAGAATAAGCAAAAAAATAACTACATTATGATAGGGTAAGTTTTTCTTTCTATCGGAAGAAAACCGTTTCGTTATTTTTTATTTGATTCCTTGCACAATGCCAAAGCATTATGAGACGGAAGCTCATAAACAAAAAATAACTACACTATAATAAGGTAAGTTTTTCTTCCTATCGGAAGAAAACCGTTTCGTTATTTTTTATTCGATTCCTTGCACAATGCCAAAGCATTATGAGACGGAATCTCATAAACAAAAAATAACTACACTACTATGGGTGGATTCCCGAGCGGCCAAAGGGGGCAGACTGTAAATCTGTTGCGATAGCTTCGAAGGTTCGAATCCTTCTCCGCCCATTTTATATTGCCGCGGAGTAGAGCAGTCCGGTAGCTCGTCGGGCTCATAACCCGGAGGTCGCAGGTTCAAATCCTGTCT
>NZ_CAKQVD010000013.1 GCF_934277605.1 uncultured Anaerotignum sp. | reverse complement strand
TCCGACTGCGGATTCCATTTGGGAAACGGATTTGTTTCCCAAGCCCTTCCGCTACCTCAAAAATTACTTTGTCTACAGTCTGAGATGCACCTGCGTGTATCTCTTTTCTTTTTGCAAAAAGGGGTAAAGGGAATGGGAGGTGTTAGAGGACTGCTTATAGAGGGTATTTTATATTTTGATGGGCGGCAGTTATTTTTTTGCTAAGTTTTGTTTGTAAAAGGAGCGGAAAAGGGGTATAATTTTTGTGTTATATGATTTTTGATGAAGGAACGATCGGGGAGAGTTAGTTATGTTGCGTTTAGGATTTGATAATGATAAATATTTGCAGATGCAATCGAAGCGAATCAAGGAGCGTATCAGCCAATTCGGCGGAAAGCTCTATCTGGAATTCGGCGGAAAGCTCTTTGACGATTATCACGCATCTCGTGTATTGCCCGGCTTCAAACCGGACAGCAAAATCAATATGCTGGTGCAGCTGAAGGATGAGGCGGAAATCGTAATTGTCATCAGTGCGGGCGATATTGAAAAAAACAAGGTCAGAGGCGATTTGGGCATTACCTATGATGCGGATGTGCTGCGTCTGATTGATGCCTTCCGTGGCTATGGTCTTTATGTGGGCAGTGTGGTGCTGACGCAGTTCAATGGGCAGGCAAGTGCCGTTGCCTATGAAAAGAAGCTGGAAACCCTTGGGATTCGTGTCTATAAGCATTATTCCATTGAGGGCTACCCTGCCAATATTCCGCATATTGTGAGTGAGGAGGGCTTCGGCAAAAACGATTATATCGAAACAGAGCGTTCCTTGGTGGTGGTGACCGCTCCCGGCCCCGGCAGCGGCAAGATGGCAACCTGCCTTTCTCAGCTTTACCATGAGAACAAGCGTGGCGTGAAGGCGGGCTATGCGAAGTTTGAAACATTCCCCATCTGGAATATTCCGCTGCGCCATCCTGTCAATTTGGCATACGAGGCGGCAACAGCCGATTTGAATGATGTGAATATGATTGATCCCTTCCATCTGGAAGCCTATGGGGAAACCACCATCAACTATAACCGAGATGTTGAGGTATTCCCTGTGCTGAATGCCATGTTTGAACAGATTTACGGCGAATCTCCGTATAAATCCCCTACGGATATGGGGGTAAATATGGTTGGGAACTGCATTTTTGATGATGAGGCGGTTTCGCAGGCGGCAAGAACGGAAATCGTCAGAAGATATTATCAGGCATTGTGCGACAACCGAAAGGGTGCCTTGGCGGATGATGTGATTTATAAGCTGGAGCTTTTGATGAAGCAGGCAGGCACAAGCACCGCAGACAGAGCCGTTGTGGCGGCGGCAAACAAAAGAGCGGAAGAAACCGGCGACCCCGCCGTTGCGATTGAGCTGCCCGATGGCACCATTGTGACAGGCAAAACAAGCGCACTTCTGGGGGCATCCTCCGCAATGCTTTTGAATGCACTGAAAAGGCTGGCAGGCATTGAAAAGAAGGTTAAGCTGATTGCACCCGAAATCATTGAGCCGATTCAAAAGCTGAAGGTGGGGCATTTGGGCAACAGAAACCCTCGCCTGCACACAGATGAGGTGCTGATTGCACTCAGCATTTGTGCGGTGGATGAGCCGAAGGCGGCATTGGCACTCAAGCAGCTGGAAAAGCTGAAATGCTGTGAGGTACATTCGACGGTTATTTTGTCCTCTGTGGATGAAAATGTGTTTAAAAAGCTGGGCATCAACCTGACCTGTGAGGCAAAATACGAAACAAAAAAACTCTTCCATAGAAATTGATAGAAAAGCGTATTCCGATGAAAAGGAGTACGCTTTTTTTGAATGGAAGAAGGGCTTTTGCTTAAAGCAGCCATTGCACAAGGGCAAGAAGAATCAAAATGCCGCCCGAAAGCAAGGACCAAAGGCTTTCCCTTGGGGCAGAGGGGAGCCTTGCGCCGCATTTTTCGCCCAAGGCCAGAAAAAGCGTTTGCAGCATTGCGGCGAATAGGGGCAGAAATGCCACATCCATGCCGCCGACAGCCGCACTCAGCCCAATGGCGAAGGAGTCGATGGAAAGCAGAAGCCCCAAAAGGAAGGTTTCTTTTGGCTCGATGGAGGAGGAGGCATCCGTATCGCAGAGGGAGGGCGTTTGCAGGGGCGAGGGGTTCGGTTTTTCGATTGCTTGCAGGCAAAGCCAAACACCGAAGAGCAGCAGAAAAAGGGGCGAAAGCCGCTCTGCCAAATGCACGGGGAACACAGTGGCAAGCCGCCGCCCTGCCGCCAAAAACAGCTCCATCAGCAAAAAGCCTTCTGCGGCCAGCAGGAAAAGAGAGGATAGGCGAAAGCGGATGTGCCGCAGACCATAGGAAAGCCCAATGCCCAAGGCATCCAGGCTGAGAGAAAACGCCAATAGCAGAGAAAAAAGCATGGATATCACCTCCTGCTAACCATCCTATGCGGATGGTCTTTTTTTGCGCTTGTCCGCATAGACTGGGAGAAAAGACAAGCAGAACAACAAAAGATGGAGTGTGAGGATATGACATGGTGGAGCATGACACCGCAGGCAGTGCTGCAAACGGTGCGGACAGAGGAAAAAAGCGGATTGAGCAATGCAGAGGCAGAAAAGCGGTTAGAGGCAGACGGGAAAAACCGCTTGACACAGGCGGCGGGGCGAAAGAGCCTTTTGCGGCGGTTTTTGGCACAATTCAATGATTTTATGATTCTTCTTTTGCTGGGGGCGGCGGCGGTTTCCGTTGCGGTTTCCTATTGGAACGGCGAGAAGGATTTTGTGGATGCCGCAATCATTCTTGCGATTGTGGCTTTGAATGCGTTTTTGGGCGTTTTGCAGGAAAGCAGGGCAGAGAAGGCATTGGCGGCATTGCAGGAGCTTTCCGCGCCACGGGCAAGGGTGCTGCGGGGCGGAGAAGAAAAGGAGATTCCGGCGGAGGAGGTTGTGCAGGGGGATATTTTGCTGCTTACGGCAGGGGATTATATTTGTGCGGATGGGCGGCTGCTTGTGAACCAAGGGCTGAAAACGGAGGAAAGCGCCATCACGGGCGAATCGCTTGCGGTGGAAAAGGAGGCGGGCATTTTAGCGGAGAAAACACTGCTCGGTGACAGAAAAAACATGGTGCTTGCGGGCAGCTATGTGCTTTCCGGAAGGGGAACGGCGGCAGTTACGGCAACGGGCATGGCAACGGAAATCGGGCAGATTGCCTCTCTTTTGGCAGAGCAGGAGGAGAGCGAAACGCCCCTGCAAAAAAAGCTGGGCGAAACGGGAAAGCTGCTGGGGATGGGGGCATTGTGTATCTGCGGCATTATTTTTGTGATGGGGCTTTTGCGAAAGCAGGCACCGTTCCCGATGTTTATGACCTCTGTCAGCCTTGCGGTTGCGGCAATCCCCGAAGGACTGCCTGCGATTGTGACGATTGTGCTTGCCATCGGCATGCAGCGGATGTCCAAGAAAAACACGATTATCCGCCGTTTGCCTGCGGTGGAAACCTTGGGCAGTGCCGAGATTATCTGCTCGGATAAAACAGGCACCCTCACGCAAAATCGCATGAAGGTGACACAGCTTGCGGCAATCGGGAAGGATTTGGAGAGAAATGAGGAGAAGCGTCGGTTTATATTAACGCTGTTTACGCTTTGCAACGATGTGAAGCGAAGGGGGACAAAAATCATTGGCGAGCCGACGGAAAAGGCACTTGCAGAGGCGGCGGAGGAGGGCGGTGTTTCGCTCAAGGGGCTTTGGGCGGAAATGCCGAGAATCGGCGAGGTGCCGTTTTCCTCGGAGCGAAAGCTGATGACAACGGTGCATTGCAGCGGCGAAAAATGGATTTCCGTCACAAAGGGAGCGCCCGATGTTTTGCTTGAAAAATGCACACGCTGTCTGGATGGCGGCAGGCAGGCGGTGTTTGATGGCAGAAGAAAAAGCGAGGCAAGGCTGAAAAACGGCGAAATGGCGGCAAATGCGCTGCGTGTGGTGGCGGTTGCATTTCGGGAATGGGAGGAGGAGCCGCTCTTTTTCACGGCAGAGGCATTGGAGAAGGATTTGGTTTTTGCAGGCATGGCAGGCATGATGGATCCGCCGAGGCCGGAGGCACAGCAGGCGGTGGAAATTTGCCAAAGGGCAGGGATTCGCCCTGTGATGATTACGGGTGACCATGCGCTGACCGCACAGGCGATTGCCGCACAGCTTGGCATTTATCATAGGGGGGAGCGTGTGCTGACGGGGCAGGAGCTAATGCAGATGGAGGATGAGGAGCTGACACAGGCAGTGACGGACTGCACTGTTTTTGCAAGGGTTTCCCCGGCGCATAAGGTGCGGATTGTGCAGGCATTTCAGAAGCAGGGGCATGTGGTTGCCATGACGGGCGATGGCGTGAATGATGCCCCTGCACTGAAGGCGGCGGATATCGGCTGTGCTATGGGGAAAAACGGCACAGAGGTGGCAAAGGGTGCGGCGGATATGATTCTGATGGACGATAACTTTGCAACGATTGTGGAGGCGGTGCGAGAGGGACGGGGCATTTATGAAAACATCCGCAAGGCAGTTCATTTTTTGCTTTCGAGCAACATTGGGGAGATTATGACGATTTTCGTTGCCATGTGCTTTGGTTGGGTGGCACCTCTGTTGCCGATTCAGCTTTTGTGGGTAAATCTGGTGACGGATTCCTTGCCTGCGATTGCCTTGGGCTTGGAGCCTGCACAGGCGGACAGCATGGAACGGCCGCCCAGAAGGGACAGCTCGCTTTTTTCGGATGGCATGGCAGGCCGCATTGCGACAGAGGGCATGATGATTGGGATGCTTGCCCTGCTTGCCTTCGGGATCGGGCATGTTTATTTTGATGCGGCGGGGGCGTATGGCATAGGGCGGACAATGGCATTTGCGGTGCTTTCGCTTTCACAGCTGATACACGCCTTCAATATGCGCTCGGAGCGTTCCCTGCTGCAGCTTTCGCCGACAAGCAACCCTGCGCTGTGGGGTGCGTTTTTCATCGGCTGTCTGCTGCAAATCGGTGTGATTACGGTGCAGCCGTTGGCGGCAATTTTCAAGGTTTGCCCGCTAAGCCGCATACAATGGCTGTTGGTTGCGGCATTGGCGCTGACACCGCTGCCTGTGGTGGAGCTGGAAAAATGGAAGGATCGGCGGCAAGCAGAGAAAAAATAAGCCGTTTTTTGCAAAATTTCGTTATCATTTTTTCTTATCACTCTTGTACTGTCTCTTTGAATTTTGTATAATAAAAGAAACCAAAGAAAAAGGAGGCTTCCCTCATGAAAGTTGATGTTTCGTTAGATTTATATCGTATTTTTTGTGCAGTTGTCCGCACAGGCAATATGTCTGCGGCGGCCAGAGAGCTGTTTATTTCACAGCCTGCGGTCAGCATGTCCATTCGTCAGCTTGAGGACCGCATGGGCAGTCCGCTTTTGGTGCGCACAGCAAAGGGGGTTTATCCCACAGCCGAGGGCAAGCTGCTGTATACCTATTTGGAGCAGGCGTTGGGCTTGATTCAGGCGGCGGAGGAAAAATATTATCAGATGGTTCACATGGAAATGGGGGAGCTGAAGATTGGGGCGAGCGATACGGTCATTGCCAATTTCCTTTTGCCCTATCTGGAGCAGTATCATAAGCTGTATCCCGATATCAATATTAAAGTGACGAATAAAACCACATACGAATCCTTGAAGCTGCTCAGAAACGGCAGTGTGGATGTTTGCTTTATCAATTTGCCTGTGGCGGAGGATGAGGATTTGGAGGTTATGCCCTGCATTGAAATCCATGATGTTTTGGTGGGGGGCGAGCGGTATCGGCGGCTTGCGGAGATGGGCATGGAGCTGAAGGATTTGCCGAAATATCCCCTGCTTTTGCTGGAGGATTTGAGCAATTCCCGCCGCTATATTGACCGCTATGCCGAGGAAAACGGCGTGGTGCTGAATCCCATTTTGGAGCTGGGCAGCAGTGATTTATTGGTCAGCTTTGCGGAAATCAACCTTGGGCTGACCTATGTCATTCAGGAATTTACGCAGAAGGAGCTGCAAAATAAGCACCTTTTTGAAATCCCTGTGGAGCCGCCTGTACCCAAGCGCAGCATTGGGATGGTGCGGCTGAAAAATGTTGCCATGCCCCATGCGCTGAAGGGGTTTATTGAGCTGATTGATTTTCCGAAGGAACAGAAGAATTGATAAAAATTCGCCAATAAGAGAATTGACAAAAGGAAAGAGATACGTTAATATATGAGCAGATATTCATATAAGAAAGGGAGCAAGCCATGAAGGAGACACCGATGCAGGAAGAATTTGATATGGAAAAGGAACTGCAGCAGGAGTTTATGCAGGAGCTGGCAGAATTTTTTAAGATTTTCGGCGATGCAACCCGCATCCGCATTTTGCAAATCCTTTTGGAAGGCGAGCGGAATGTGGGGGATTTGGCGGATGTGCTGGAAATGAGCCAATCGGCAGTGTCCCATCAGCTGCGGGTTTTGCGGCAGAATGACCTTGTCAAATACCGCAAGGAAGGCAAAACCGTGTTTTATTCTCTGGATGATGAGCATATTCGCATGGTTTTGGAGCAGGGCATGACGCATTTGCGGCATAAGCGTGGATATCAAGAATAAAAATCAAACAGGCTGTAATGATATGAAGGGTTACAGCCTAAATTTCAAGAAAATATATGAACGATTATTCATGTGAACAAACAAAAAGAGGTGTGAAGGATGAAGGAAGGACATTCCCATAAACATGAGCATTGCGGACACGACCATGCACACGAAAAGGAGCATGACCACTGCGGCTGTGGACACGACCACGCACATGAGAAGGCGCACTGCGGCTGTGGTGAGCAGGAGGCTTGCTGTGATGATGATTGTGGCTGTGGCTGCGGGCATGACCATGTGCATGGCAACGAAAATGTGTTTGACGGCAAATTTTTTCTGCGGTTCGGTGTAGGCTTGGCAGTTTTTCTTGCGGCGGTTTTCCTGCGGGAAGGCGTGGGCGGCAGGCTGCTGTTTTGGTGTGCCTATTTGATTTTCGGGTATGATGTTTTGCTGCGTGCGGGAAGGAACATCGTGCAGGGCAGGGTGTTTGATGAAAACTTCCTGATGTCCTTTTCCACGATTGGTGCATTGTATCTTGGGGAGATGGCGGAGGCGGTTTTCGTCATGCTGTTCTATCAGGTGGGCGAGGCATTTCAGGAATATGCTGTGGCACGCTCCCGAAAATCCATCACAGCGCTTTTGGATATTCGCCCCGATTTTGCACGCCTGCTGATTGATGGACAGGAGCGGCGTGTTGCACCTGCCTTGGTGCAGATTGGGGATACGATTTTGGTTAAGGCGGGGGAAAGAATCCCCTTGGATGGCGTGATTACACAGGGCCATGCCATGCTGGATACGGCGGCGCTGACGGGCGAGGCTCTGCCCCGTTTTGCAGAGGTTGGCACACAGGTGTTGAGCGGCTGCATTAACTTGGATGGGAGCCTGCACATTCGTGTGGAAAAGGGCTTTGGCGAATCCACTGTGATGAAGATTTTGGAGATGGTGGAAAATGCCGCCGCAAAGAAATCCAAAACGGAAACATTCATCACACGCTTTGCAAGGGTGTATACGCCTGTTGTGGTTTTGCTTGCGGTCTTGGTTGCGGTTTTGCCGCCCTTGGCGAAGGTGGGCAGCTTTTCGCTGTGGTTTGGCAGAGCCTTGGTGTTTTTGGTTGTTTCCTGCCCCTGTGCATTGGTGCTTTCTGTGCCGCTGACGTATTTTGCGGGCATCGGTGCGGCATCAAAGCGGGGGATTTTGATTAAGGGCGGCGGAGATTTGGATACACTGGCGCACCTGAAAACCATTGCATTCGATAAAACAGGCACATTGACGAAGGGAAAATTTTCTGTAACGGAGGTAAAGGGAGATGTGCTGAGGCTGGCAGCCATCGGCGAGGCAATGAGCAACCATCCCATTGCGCAGGCCATCGCACAGGCATACGAGGGCGTACTTCCGGCGGCGGAGGGCTATCGGGAGCTGGGCGGCTACGGCATTTCCTATGAAATGGACGGCGAGACGGTTCTTTTGGGGAACAGTCGCTTGATGGAGCGGGAGAAAATCCCGTATGAAACGGCAAAGGGAATCGGCACAGTGGTTTATGTGGCGAAGGGCGGCAGGTTCTTGGGACATATTCTGGTTGCGGATACGCTGAAGGAAAACATTGCGGACGCATTGGCGGCCTTGCGCAAGCAGGGGATTCGGGAAATGATTATGCTGACGGGAGACCGCGCGGAAACAGCGGCGGCAGTGGCAGAGGAGCTGCATCTGGATGGGTTTTACAGTGAGCTGCTGCCCGAACAGAAGGCGGAATGGATGGAAGGACACGGAGGTGCCTTTGTGGGCGACGGCATCAATGATGCACCTGTGTTGGCGCAGGCGGATTTGGGGATTGCCATGGGAGCCATCGGCTCGGATGCGGCGATTGAGGCGGCAGATGTTGTGCTGATGGATGATGACATCGGCAAGCTTGCGGTCGGTATGCGGATTGCCAAGAAAACAGGCAGGATTGTGAACCAAAACGTCGGCTTTGCACTGGGCTTTAAGATTTTGGTGCTGCTGCTTTCCGTTCCCGGTATCGCAACGATGTGGATGGCGGTGTTTGCGGATGTCGGGGTTTGTGTGCTGGCAATTTTGAATGCAATGCGGAAGAAGGATTAAGCAGAGGGGATTCGACAGAAAAAAACAGAGTATCTCAAGATTGAGATACCCTGTTTTTTTATTGCTCTTTAGGAATGATTTTTTTTACGTTTTTCTCGAATTTTGCTCTGGGCAGCATGACCATGTGTCCACAGCCGCAGCATTTGATACGGAAATCAATGCCGGTTCTCAAAATTTCCCATTGAGAAGAGCCACAGGGGTGGCTTTTTTTCATTTGCACAATATCTCCGACAGAAAAATTCATGCGTTATCCCTCCTTTACCAAATGAACCACCTGCTGGGGAAAAGGAATTTCAATGCCCTCTGCATCAAAGCGGTTTTTGATGCGGCGGCGCAGCTCCGCCTCCACAGCATAGTTCATTTTTATTCTGCATTTTGCCACAATCTTGATGGTAACGGCGGAATCATCCAAGCCGATGACACCTGCCACCACAGGCGTTTCGAGGATATCCTCCATATCGGCGGTTTTTTCCATTTCATCCCGCAAAACGGCAAGGGCATGGTCAATGCTTTCGCCATAGGCAATGCCGACGGTCACAATCGCATTGATGAAATCCTTGCAAAGATTGGTAACCGTACCGACAGAGCCGTTGGGAATGATATGCACACAGCCGGCGGGATCCCGCAGCTTTGTGGAGCGCAGTGTCACGCTTTCCACAGTGCCGGTAATGCCTTGTATGGTAACCACATCCCCTACGGCATAGTGGTCTTCAAAGAGGATGAAAAAGCCCTCCATCATATCGGTCACAATGCCCTGCGCACCTAAGCCGATGGCAACAGAGCCGGCAGAGGCGATGACCACCAAGGATTCTGATGGCACGCCGAGCTGCTTCAGCACCGCCGCAAGCCCGATGAAATAAATCAGATATTTCAAAATGCTGCCTGTGACGGAATTGAGCGTATCCGCCTTACGCTCGGACATGGCAAGGTGCTTTTTCTGCACCTGCGCATCCAAAAAACGCTTCACAAGACGCTTGGAAAGGCGAATCAGCACCCAGCAAAGAAAAAGGATACCGATGATTTCCAAAAGCTTTGCGCCAAAGGCAAGCAGCCCGTTTGCCGTAACGGAATCTGTCAGGGATTCCGGCAAAAGCTGTTCCACAATGGAATCTATGCTTGAAAAGATACTCATACCGTTTCCTCCTGTTTTTTACGATAGGCTGCCGCCGCCTTTAGGAAGGCAGTAAAGAGCAGCCCCATTTCCTCTGTTTTCATTGCCTCCGGATGCCATTGTACCCCTACGGCAAAGCGTTTCTCCTTATGCTCGATGGCCTCGATTAAGCCGTCTGCACTGCGGGCAGAGGCAAGAAAGCCCTCGCCGAGTGTCGAGCAGGATTGATGGTGCAGGGAATTGACAACCGTGCGCTTGTTCTCCCAAAGGTCAGTTAAAAGGGTGTTATCCTCGATGAAAATGCTGTGTGTGCCATAGGAGCGTGGCGCCTGCTGGATATGCTTGAGGGTTGTGCCTGCCTGCACGCCGATATCCTGATAGATCCCGCCGCCCTTGACGATATTCATTACCTGCATCCCGCGGCAAATGCCAAGCATGGGGATATCCCTTTCAAGTGCCTCCTCGCAGATACGCATTTCATAGGCATCCCGCAGGGGATTGATTTCGCCGCTTTGGCACAATGGCTCCTCCCCGAACAGCAGTGGATCGATATCTCCGCCGCCGGTCAGCAAAAGCCCATCCAGAAAGGGCGGCAGGCTTTGCGGCGGCAGAAGAACGAGGGGGCAGCCGCCCGCCTTTTCAATCGCCAGCACATAGTCCTCGCTGAGTGTGTATTCCTTTTTTTCATAAGAATAATTCGGCGTAATGCCGATGATGAGCTTTCTGTTCATTTGTTTCCACCTCTTGCTTTCTTTTTCCTTATCAGTATACAAAAGAACCCCTCATTTTGCAACGGAAGGATGGCAAAAGAGGCTCGACTTGCACAGTGTATACCGTTTGTGGTATAATTCGGATGAAAGAGAAAAGAAACGGCGGAATCTCTGCCAACAAAATTGACAGAAACGGAGATGACAACGAAATGAAAACCATTGGCATCATTGGCGCAATGTCGGAGGAAGTTACATATTTAAAAGAGAAGGTCGAAATTGTAACCACAAAGAATATCATCGGTCTGGATTTCCATGTCGGGAAATATTGCGGCAACAGCATTGTGCTGGTTATCAGCGGGATCGGCAAGGTGAATGCGGCTGTTTGCACACAGGTGTTGATTGACCATTTCGGTGTGGATTATATCATCAATACAGGCTGTGCGGGCGCCATCCATCCCGAGCTGGAGATTGGGGATATTTTGATTTCTACGGATGCGGTGCAGCACGATATGGATGTTTCCGCTCTGGGAGATCCCATCGGCACCATTCCTCGCTTGGCAGAAAGCTATTTTAAGGCGGATGAAATGCTTGTGAAGCTGGCGCAGGAGGCAGCGGCGGAAACGGCGGAGCACTATCATGTGATTCTCGGCAGAATTGCCAGTGGCGATCAATTCATCGGCACAAAGGAGGGCAAGGAGTATATCAAAAAGCATGTGCAGGGGGACTGTGCAGAGATGGAGGGCGCAGCGATTGCACACGCCTGCTGGCTGAACCGAATCCCCTTTGTGATTATCCGTGCCATCAGTGACAGTGCGGATGAGGGGGCGAATATCTCCTATGAGCAATTCGTTGCTTTGGCGGCAAAACGCAGCAGTGAGCTTGTGGAAAAAATGCTGGAAAAGCTGGCGTAAAACTGCCTAAAAAAGAATGGAAAAAAATGTTTTTCATGGAAGGTATTGCTCTTGTAAAGGAGATTTTCTTCCTGTATAATGCAATCAGAAGTGAAAAGGATTTTTGTGAAAAATATGGATGAAAAGGGTATCGGAAAAAGGAGGCCTTTCCAATGACAGCAAAAACACATGGATACATCACAAAAGAGATTGAGCTGGAGCAGATTTATCAGTTCATTTTAAAATATTTTGACCCCGAGGCGAAGGTAAACCGTTATGAAAACCGTTTCGGAGAAAGCAACGAAATGGCGGTTTATTTTACCTATAAGGGCGAGGAAAGACGTCTGTTTACAATGGTTTATAAGAGCCGTAAGTTCTCCAAAACCGGCGAAAAGAACAGACTGGTGTTCTTGGATTTGGACTATTGGGGACATTGCGTGGAAATCATGCGTTCCATCCTGTCCTATTTCAGTGGTTGGCTGGATGAAAACGACTGCGATAACGAAGAAGCCTACTTCATCGAGGAGCAGCCGGACGGCGTAGCGCCCAACATCATTAAGATTACAAGAAAAGAGCTGAACAGAAGACTGGGCGGCATGGTTGTAATCATTGAGGATGACGAAGAAGAAAAATAAAACGAAGCCAAGAGAGCCGTAGGGATACGGCTCTTTTTGTTGCTTGTCGAAAAAAGAAAAATGTGATATGGTATAAGCGAGGATTATCGCTCGGCGGTTCAGTCACTCTCTGTAAGGGGGGTGATGCTATGGTTACATACGCTGAATTGTTTCAATATAGCTTAGTAATCATTGGAATTATCACCTTATGCTTTCTGCATAAGAATTGATAAGAAAAAGACCGCCTAACAGAAGTTAGACGGTCAACCTTCGTTTTAGGACTGACCGCCCTTCCCAAAGCGGTAATCCTTTTTCATAGCTCTTATCCTCCTGCGTAAAACAGGAAATAAATAAAAAGCGACAGTCTAACAGAAGTTAGACGGTCAACCCTAATTATTTCGGACTGACCGCCCTTCCACAAGCGGTAATCCTTTCTTACTGCTATGATAGCATAAAGGAAGGAAAAAATCAATCGGAATCAGACGTTCTTTTGCAGGGTTTTGCAATTTTTGAAAAAAGGGTTTTCATGGGGCGGGCTTCTTGCCAGAGCCCCTGTTTTTATGCTATACTAAAAGATAATCTAAATGCGGAAGGCGGTGGAGGCTATGTCGAAGGAAAAGGATATACGAACCATGATTGATGAGGATATTGACCGGGCAGAGCGTGTCTGGGAGGCCTCCTCTTATGACAGTGAGGCGTTGGAGGAGCTGTTCCGCCGGCTTTTAGAGCATTATGCCGATAAAATCGAGGGCTTTACCAAGGGGCTGAGAGTGATGCAGCCCTATGAGGATTGTGCAGATGTGGCGGAAAATTATCGGAAAAATGTGTGTACCCTCTTGGAGCGGATGCGGCTGTTTCGGGAAAACGATTACAGCAATGAGGGCTTGGTGGAATATTCCATCGCCAAGGAGCATGAGGAATTGAATTTATATGCGGATTTTACGACAGTCCGCTTGGAAATCGGGATGCTTTCGGGGCTGTCCCGTGCAGAGAGGGAGGATATCATGGAGCATTTGGATGCCATGGAGACCATCTGTGCGCAGGTGATGCCGAAAAAGGAACGCTGGGAGGCTCTGCGGGAGCATTTGGTGTGGCTTTCCGGAAAGGATGTAACGGTGGCAATGAAGCTTCTGCCGTTATTTTTCAGAATCAATTAAAGAATAAACAAAAAGCGGCAGAGGTGTTTCTGCTGCGGAGGAGCGTTTTAATATGAAAAAAGCAGCGAGCTTTGCCTTGGGCTGCAAAGTAAATCAATATGAAAGTGAAGCCATTGCGGAGCTGTTCGCAGAAAAGGGCTATGAAATTGTCGGCATTGATGAAACGGCTGATGTATATGTAATCAATACCTGCACCGTTACGAATTTCGGGGATAAAAAATCCCGTCAGTTGATTCGTAAGGTAAAGCGGCAGAACGAAAATGCCATTGTGGCAGTTGTCGGCTGCTATGCACAGACCGCACCGCAGGAGCTGATGGCGGTGGAGGGGGTCAATCTGGTGCTTGGCACAAAGGACAGAGCGCAGATTGTGGAAATGGTCGAGCAATATGATCGGACAAAGGGCGTGGAAAACCACGTTTCCGATATTATGAAGGAAAGAGTGTTTGAGCCGCTGTCGATTCAAAAGCTGGCAAACAGAACCAGAGCGTATCTGAAAATTCAGGATGGTTGCAGTCAGTATTGCTCCTACTGCATTATTCCCTATGCCAGAGGACCCATCCGCAGCAGAGAGCCGCAGGAGGTTTTGGCAGAGGTGTGGCGTTTGGCGGAAAACGGCTTCAAAGAGGTTGTGCTGACAGGGATTCATGTGGCAAGCTACGGCAAGGATAGAAGGGATACCTCGTTGTTGGAAATTCTCAAGCAGGTGCATGAGGTGGAGGGCATTGAGCGGATTCGCTTCAGCTCCATTGAGCCGAATGTGGTGACGGAGGAATTTGCGCAGGCCATGGCATCATTGCCTAAGGTTTGCGACCACTTCCATCTTTCCTTGCAAAGCGGCTGTGACAAAACCCTGAAGGAAATGAACCGAAAATATGACACAGAAAAATATCGGCAGGCGGCAAAGCTTCTGCGGCAATATCTGCCGAGGGTTGCCCTGACAACCGATATCATTGTCGGCTTCCCCGGGGAAACCGAGGAGGATTTTCGGGAAAGCTATGCCTTTGCGGAGGAAATCGGGTTTGCAAAGATTCATGTATTCCCCTATTCCCCCAAGCGTGGCACGCCCGCAGCGGCAAGAAAGGACCAACTGCTCAATGCAGTGAAGGCGGAAAGAAGTCATACGCTGATTCAGCTCAGCGACAGGATGGCGGCGGATTTTCTGGCGGATGCTGTCGGCAAAACGGCCTCGGTGCTGTATGAAAGAGCTGTCGGCGAGGGCATTTATGAAGGGCATACCACCAACTATATCAAGGTGCATGGCAAAAGCGAGAAGGATTTGACCAACTGCATTTGCAAAACGCACATCACGAAGGCGGATGGCGAGGTGCTGTTCGGCGAGGCTGAGTGTTAAGCAGATGAATTTGTAATCATTATGTAAAGAGAATATAGTTGCAATCGTGTTTTATTTCGGGTATCATAGAAATAACTACTTTTTTCAGAAGAAACAGGCGCAAGGTCTGTGTGAATATTTTATTTGGATATATTTTTGGATATAAGGGGGGCGGCAAGGCCGCAAGAATGGAGCGTGAAAGGTATGGCAAATTTACATGAAACACAATATTTCGGCAGATTGGAAAAAGAACCCGAAAACGAGGCAAAGCGAATCCTGATGGCAGTGAGCAGTGCCCTGCGGGAAAAGGGCTATAATCCCGTCAACCAGATTGTAGGCTATATCCTTTCCGGCGACCCGACCTATATCACAAGCTACCAGAATGCCCGTGTGCTGATTCGCAAGCTGGAACGGGATGAGCTGCTGGAGGAACTGGTAAAGGATTATTTAGACCGCAACGAGTGATTGTGCAAAACGGCGGAAGAAAGAGGAAGCAAATTGCGTATTTTAGGTTTGGATTTTGGAGATAAAACCATTGGTGTTGCTGTCAGCGATCCGTTTGGCTGGACGGCGCAGGGGGTGGAGATTATCCGTAGGGAAAATCCCAAGGAATTTAAGAAATGTATGCGTAGATTGGCAGAATTGGTGGAACAATACCAAGCAGAAAGAATCATTTTGGGCTACCCCAAGAATTTGGATGGCTCCGAAGGGGACAGATGCGTCAAGACAAGGGATTTTTGTGAACGTATCCAAAGACGGTTTCCCAAGGTGGAGGTTTTGCTTTGGGATGAAAGATTCAGCACCATTGCGGCGGAGCGCTCCTTGCGAGAGGTTGGGCTGAGCCATGATCAGAGAAAAAGCGTCATTGATAAGATGGCAGCAGTGCATATTTTGCAGGGCTATCTGGACAGCAGGACGAGAGAATAAGAATTGAGGAGAAATTTTATGGCTGATATTTATGATGAAATCAATGAACTGGAATTTGAAGTGGTTACCATGACAGATGAAAACGGTAACGATGTGGAATTTTCCATTATTGATAATGTTGCCTGCGGCGGCGAGCGTTATCTTCTGGTGGTGGAAACAGAGCTGATGGATGATGATGAAACAGATGCCATCATTTTGAAGGAGGTTTCCATCAATACGGATGATGTGACCTATGAGCTGGTGGAGGATGATGCGGAATTTGACCGTGTGGCTGACCTGTTCGCACAGAAGGCAGAGGATTACGACGTAGAGCTGGACGATTGAGAATGTGTTAGGGCGGCTTAGGCAGCTTGCCAAGCGCTCTTTTCATATAAAAATGAGCGGAAAAAGAAACAGCAAAATATGGGAGGAAAAAACAGCAGCACTCAGCGGATTGACAAAACGGGGCGGAAATGTTTTTGCAATCGTTGAGCATCGACTGCTCTTTTTCCGTTTGCCTTTTTTTAGAAAAGACGGCCTGTTTTGCAGTTTAAAGAGAACTTTTTTACGCCATACTATAAAAAAAGAACAGAGAAAAAAAGAAAAGGAGGTGTGTTTTTTGGCAGAGAGAAAATCCGTGAAGGAGACAAACGGAAGGGAAGCCGGGAAGGATTCCAAGGCGAGAGCCGCAAAGACAAAGGCGGAACCCAAGGCAAAGGCGGCGCCGAAAGCAAAGGCAGCGCCCAAGGCAAAGGCAGAGCCGAAAGCGAAGGCAGAGGCAGAGCCGAAAACAAAGCTTGCAAAGGCGAACCCTGTTGCAAAGCTGCGTGCAAGAAGCAGAGCAAAGGCAAAGCCCAAGATGAACCTGAAGGTGATTGCACTGGGCGGCTTGGATGAAATCGGCAAGAATATGACGGTTCTGGAATATGGCGATGATATAATTATCATTGACTGTGGTCTGGCCTTCCCCGAGGATGATATGCTGGGGATTGACTTGGTTATTCCGGATGTAACCTATTTGACAAAAAACATCGACAAAATCAGAGGGATTGTATTAACCCATGGACATGAGGACCATATCGGCGCATTGCCGTATATCCTCAAGCAGATTAACGTGCCTGTGTTCGGCACACTGCTGACACTGGGGCTGTTGGAAAACAAGCTCAGAGAGCATAAAATGCTGGATTCCACAACAAGACATACGGTGGTTCCTGGTGAAAAGGTAAAGCTGGGGCAGATGGTGGTGGAATTTATCCACACGAACCACTCTATCGCAGACGCGGTTGCACTGGCAATCCATACACCTGTGGGCGTTGTGGTGCATACCGGCGACTTTAAGGTCGATTATACCCCGATTGATGGCGAAGTGATTGATTTGCAGCGCTTTGCCGCACTGGGCAAGGAAGGTGTTTTGCTTTTGATGAGTGACAGCACCAACGCAGAAAGACGGGGCTTCACGATGTCCGAAAAGAACGTAGGGAAGGTGTTTGAAAAGATTTTTGAGGAAACACCGAAAAATCGAATCATGGTTGCAACCTTCTCCTCGAATATCCATCGTATCCAGCAGGTTATCAATGCGGCGTATATGTATGGCAGAAAGGTTGCCATCATCGGACGCAGCATGGTCAATGCGGTAAAAACAGCATCCGAGCTGGATTATCTTTGGATTCCGCCCAGAACACTGATTGATATTAACGAAACAAGAAATTATCGGGATGACCAACTGGTCATTATCACAACAGGCAGCCAAGGCGAAACGATGTCCGCCCTTTCTCGTATCGCATCCGGCGAGCATAAGCAAATCAATGTGAAGCCCGATGATAAAATCATCATCAGCGCCTCTGCAATTCCGGGGAATGAAAAGAGTGTTTCCCGTGTTGTGAATGAGCTGCTGAAAAAGGGCGCAAATGTGGTCTATGGGGATATTGAGGATATCCATGTTTCCGGCCACGCCCGTCAGGAAGAGCTAAAGCTGATGCTGGCACTGACAAAGCCGAAATTCTTTATGCCTGTGCATGGGGAATTTATGCACCTTTCCTGTCATAAGAATTTGGCAATTTCCATGGGGATGGATAAGAATGATATCTTCGTGATGAAGCTGGGCGAGGTGCTGGAGGTCAACAAAAACGAGGCGAAGGTTACCGGAACTGTGCCTGTGGGACAGATTATGGTAGACGGCTTGGGTGTTGGCGATGTCGGCAACATCGTGCTGAGAGACAGAAAGCATTTGTCGCAGGATGGCTTGATGGTGGTTGTTGTTTCCATGGATAAGGAGATGGGGACCGTTGTTTCCGGCCCCGATATCATTTCCAGAGGGTTTGTTTATGTCCGTGAGGCAGAAAATCTGATGGAGGAGGCACGGGCGTGCGTGCTGGAGGCATTGCTCAAGTGCGAGGAAAAGAATATCACAAGCTGGAACTACATTAAGGGTGTCATTAAGGATACGCTGAAAAATTATATTTGGCAGAAAACAAAGAGAAGTCCGATGATTCTGCCAATCATCATGGAAGTATAAAAGAAAAAGAGCCGAAAGGCTCTTTTTCTTTGTTCGCTTGTGTGGCGTGTATTGGTGTGCTACAATGCTGTTATGGAACAATCGTGTACAGGGTGGCTTGACCTTCATTCTACATAGAATGGGGGTGGTGCTGATGAAGTTTGACTTTAAAGACTTAATGTCTTTTGGGACATTCCTTCTTGCATTGCTGACATTCATATTTTTGAATCTCAGATAGTCTTTTATTTTAGACATAGAAAAACCACCCTAATACTTTGACCGGTTGCGGGGTGGCTTTCTATGTCATTTCTCCAATAGGTCAACCCACCTTGTGGGCGGTTGTTCCTCTTGTTTTTATTATGCTACAAAGAAATCAAAAATGCAATATCCTTTTTGATTTTCGGCATTCTTTTTTATCGGGCAGCAAAAACCTGCAATATTAAAAATACGAAAATCAAGGATGAGACATAAAAGAAAAAGAGCCGATTTCATGTGCACAGTGAAATCAGGCTCTTTTTTGCTTGCAACGGAAGCCTATCGGGATTCCTCGCCGAAGCGTCCTCCATTTTCTAGGAATCATTCCGTTGACTCAGCCTGCAGAATAGCGTATTTCCGAGATGCCGCAAATGCTTCGGCTATGCCCGAAGGGCAGGAAGGCGTATTCTGCGTCGATTCTTATTCCCAATCCTATTTCCGCAAGGTTTCCCTAAATAGCGGGGTACAATTCCCCGAATCGTTCCGCCAAGCGGTATCCGTTCAAGAAGGATGATCAAGTGCTGATATGCAAAGCCCACCGACCTACGTCCGAAACGCTGCTTCAGTTTATCCTTCTTCATTCTACTATACCGCAACAGGCGGAGAAAAGCAATACGGCTGATGGAAAAAGAAGAAAATATCCTTTTTGATTTTCGGCATTCTTTTTTATCGGGCAGCAAAAACCTGCAATATTAAAAATACGAAAATCAAGGATGAGACATAAAAGAAAAAGAGCCGATTTCATGTGCACAGTGAAATCAGGCTCTTTTTTGCTTGCAACGGAAGCCTATCGGGATTCCTCGCCGAAGCGTCCTCCATTTTCTAGGAATCATTCCGTTGACTCAGCCTGCAGAATAGCGTATTTCCGAGATGCCGCAAATGCTTCGGCTATGCCCGAAGGGCAGGAAGGCGTATTCTGCGTCGATTCTTATTCCCAATCCTATTTCCGCAAGGTTTCCCTTAGCACCGGGGTACAATTCCCCGAGCCGTTCCGTCAAGCGGTATCCGTTCAAGAAGGACGATCAAGTGCCGATATGCAAAGCCCACCGGCCTACGCCCGAAACGCTGCTTCAGTTTATCCTTCTTCATTCTACTATACCGCAACAGGTGGAGAAAAGCAATACGGCTGATGGAAAAAGAAGAAAAAATCAAGACAGATTCTATCTTGATTTTTTGCGGCATTTCGGATACAGTGAAAAGAAAAGGTTTTGAAACGGAGCATGAGGAAAAGGAGCTTTTATGGATATCAAAAATCTGGTTACTTTCATACACGTTGCGGAGCTGCGCAGCTTCACAAAGGCAGGGGATAAGCTGGGCTATTCTCAATCAACGGTTTCCTTTCAGATTCGCCAGCTGGAAAACGAATTGGGTGTACCCTTATTCGAGAGAATCAACCGCACCGTTACGTTGACGGAGCATGGGGTTCGTCTGCTGCGCTCTGCATATAAAATCAACGAATTATTGGAAAATTTCCAAGAGGAAACAAAATCGGACACAAGGGTGCATGGGCGTGTGCGCTTGGCGATTGCCGATTCCTTGAGCAGTGAGGTGATCCGCCGCATTTTTCCTGAGCTGCACCGAAAATACCCCGATATTACCCTTGAGTGCATTTCAGCCGGCACGCAGGAGATGTTTCGCCTGCTGAATCAAAACGAGGCGGATATCGTGTATACCTTGGATAACCATATTTATGATACGAATTATGTCATTCAGCAGGAAAGTCGGATTGGGGTGCATTTTGTCTGTGCGGCAGGCAATGCCTTGGCGGCAAGGGATGCCATTTCGCTTGTGGAATTGGTGAAGCAGCCGTTTCTTCTGACCGAAAAGGGCATGAGCTACCGTCGTATGCTGGATGAGCAGCTGGCGGCACAGTCCTTGGAAATTCAGCCGGTTTTTGTCAGCGGCAATGCAGGGCTGATTGCCTCCTTGGTGGAGCAGGATGCGGGCATTTCTCTTTTGCCGGATTATATTTCCAATCCCTATGTGGAGAAGGGGAGCCTGTGCTATTTGAATGTACCAGAAATGGAAATTGAAATTTGGACACAGCTTTTGCACCATCGGGAAAAATGGGTTTCGGAGCCGATGCAGATTGTGATTGACCATTTGCGCCGCTGTGTGCTGTGAGAAAAAATGGCGACTGTTGTTTTTGCAGTTGCCGTTTTTTTATTTTGCGCACCATAATCGTCTTTCTCCATAGTATAAATATTGTAAATAGCAAAAGGAGGAAATCTCATGCGAGAAATGTGCAAAAACTTCGCTTGTAACCAAAGCTGCGGACAGAGTCCCTGTATGCAGGCGCCTGCCGCTTTAAGCCCCGATACCACGATGGGAGACTGCAACACCTGTGTGTGGGAACGCATTGGCTTTGCACAGGCTATGGTTCCTTTTCAGCCCTATGAGACACCGAAGGGACAGGAGCAAAGCCTCATCTGCGGCACTGTGTTTGACAGCCTTTCCATGCCCTATTGCGACGGCTGGAATCTTTATCGTTTCGGAAAGGGGGCAGAGGCATGAATCGGGATGAATTGCTGAAATCGTTGATGGAATTGGATTTTATTGCGGTGGATTTGGGGCTGTTCCTGAATACACACCCCGATGACAGCGATGCCATTGCGGCTTATAACCAAGTCATCACTGCCGCTGATACGGTACGCATGAAATATGAGGAGACATTCGGCCCTCTATGCTCCTTCCGCAGCTATGCCGCTGATACAGAGGATTGGCAGTGGAAGAATAATCCTTGGCCTTGGCAGAGCAAAGCCAATTTATCTTTGGCAGGAAAGGAGTGTAAATAAATGTGGATTTATGAAAAGAAATTGGAATTTCCTGTGAAAATTAAAAAGCCGGATGCACGCTTGGCAAAAATTATGATTGAGCAATATGGGGGTGCTGATGGCGAGCTGGGTGCATCCCTGCGGTATCTCAGCCAGAAATTTACGATGGTAACGCCGGAGGCAAAGGCAACGCTGAATGATATTGCGACGGAGGAATTTGCCCATTTAGAGATGATGGGGACGATTGTGGGACAGCTGACGCAAGGGCTGACGAAGGACGAAATTCTTGCCGCCGGCTTGGATTCCTATTATGTCAATCACGGCTTAGGGGTATATCCTGCCTCTGCCGCAGGTGTTCCCTTCACTGCCGCCTATCTGCAATCCAAGGGCGATCCGATTACCGATTTGTATGAGGATATGGCAGCAGAGGGTGCATTTGCATAGGTGCAACCCTTTTCTTCTTTTCCATTCAGAAACAAATCTGTCTCTCCCCTTCTGTTTTCTCTCATTTTTTTCTAAATATTCTCTATTTGGAGACAAATGTCTCTTTTTGATTTTCATTCGGAAAAAACAGGAAAAAAATTCCGAATGTAGAAAAAGTCCGAAAAATCAAGGATTTTCGACATTTCACAAAAAAATATTTTCTGAAATTTCGATTTTGGCACGCTTCTTGCTATTATATAGGGCAGAAAGAAAAAAATAAAACCACCTGCCCAAAGCAAAAAAAGGAAGGCAGCAGTCTTTGGAAGGGAAAAGCTATTCTTCCCCGAAAAAGCTTGAGAAATCAAGGAAAACTACGACTTCCCGCAGACCTGCTTTGGACGAAAATCCACATTTTTTCCGAAAAATGAAACGGATTTACCATCCGCAGCAGCGGAAAAGGGGGCAAAAAGCTTCTTTCCACAGGAAAAGACATTTGTTTTTCCAAACAAAGAATATGTCTCTGTTTAGAGAATATGTCTCTAAAGAAAGAAATGTGTTTCTGAAAGGAGAATACAGTCTCCAAAAGAAGAATACAGTCCCCAAACAGAGAATTTCAATAGAATCGCACAAAAAAGCGTGCTAAAATAAAAAGAAAGGAGGAGAGAGCATGACAGAAATAAATCAAGACAAACGATATAAATACATCTTTGACGAGATACTGACGCTGACCGATGACGGCTTCGTCGTTGTCGATAACCATGGTGTGATTACGGATATCAACGAGCAATACTGTCAATATCTGAAAACCACCAGAGACTATGCCATCGGCAGAAGTATTGCAGAGATTATTCCCAATACAAAAATGATTGACATTGTCAATTATGCCTACCGAGAGGAAGGCGCCATCCTTCGCCTAAGCGAAAAATCGGATGATGATTCGGACAGAATCTTTCTGGTAAACCGCTCCGCCGTATATGACGAAAACCACAACGTCATTGCAGGCGTGGCACAGGTAAAGTTCCGACTGCAAACCCTGGATTCTGCGAAAAAGCTGATGCGGGAATATTCCGAATATGAATTTTACAGAGAGGAATACCGCAGCAGAAACAGCTCGCAATATTCCTTTGATAAAATTGTCGGCAACAGCCCACGCTTTGCGGAGGTCAAAAAGGCAGGCTATAAGGCCGCCAAGACCTTGTTCCCCGTTCTGCTGACAGGCGAAACGGGTACAGGCAAGGAGGTTTTCGCCAACGCCATCCACAACAACGGAGAGCGGCGGGAAAAGCCGATGGTCAGCATTAACTGTGCCGCCATCCCCAATGAGCTTTTGGAAAGTGAGCTGTTCGGATATGAAGAGGGTGCTTTCACAGGGGCGAAAAAGGGCGGCAAAAAAGGGAAATTCGAGCTGGCAAGCGGCGGAACGCTTTTTCTGGATGAAATCGGGGATATGCCCTTAGGGATGCAGGCAAAGCTGCTGCGTGTGCTGCAGGAAAAGGAGGTTGAAAAAATCGGGGGCTATAAGCCCATTCCCGTAGATGTGCGCATCATTGCCGCCACCAGAAAAAATCTGCCGCAGATGATTGAGGCAGGCGAATTTCGAGAGGACCTCTATTATCGCTTGAATGTCATTCATATCGAGCTGCCGCCCCTGCGGGAACGCAGAGAGGACATTGTGGAGCTTGCCTCCTATTTCCTCAATCGGCTGAACTCCGATTATAAATCAGGCATTTCGCTCTCCCCGGAGGTGCGGGATTGCTTCGTGAATTATGATTGGCCGGGCAACATTCGGGAATTGGATAACGTCATCAAAAGCGCCTATGCCGCCTGCGAGGACTTCCTCATTCAGCTTTCGGATTTGCCCTCGAAGATGGTTTCCCGCCATCAGCTTTCTGAGGAAGTGGTCGGCGGCAAAAAGCTGAATCAGATGATGGAGGAATACGAAAGAGGCTTGTTGACGGATGTGCTGAAAAATTGTAATTGGAACTGCCAGATGGCAGCCAATGAGCTTGGCATCCACCGCAGCGCATTATATAAGAAGATTGCAAAATATGAGCTGCAAAAAAGATAATTTCATACGTTTATAACGGGAGAGACACCGCAGGCTGTTTTTGCGGGTTTCCGTCCCCCGAAAAAAATCGGGTGTTTCGTGAAAAAATGCGAAAACAGCAGGTGTTCTTTTTGTACCCAAAAATCAGCAAGCGGCGTACAAAAAAAGCAGTCTCCTTCCGTGAAAAAATATAAAAACTATACAAAAACCAATAAAAAACACAAAACAAAACACAAGACATCAAGGAGGAATTTATTATGAAAAACCTGAACACAAACGCACTGGAAAACCTGAAACTGGATCTGGAAAACCATGTACTCATCGTTACCATGAACCGCCCCAAGGCGCTGAACGCTCTGAATAATCAGACCTTGGATGAGCTGCAGATGGTATTCGATTATGTAAGCAAGGAAAATGACATCTACGGCGTGATCATTACAGGCGAGGGCAGAGGCTTTGTTGCAGGCGCAGACATCGTGCAGATGCAGCCCTACAAAAGTGAGCAGGGCAGAGACTATGCCGGCTATGCACAGGCAACCTTCAACAAAATCGAAGCACTGAATAAGCCCGTTATCGCCGCAGTCAACGGCTTTGCACTGGGCGGCGGCTGTGAGCTGGCTCTGAGCTGTGATATCCGTATTGCCTCCGAAAAGGCTGTGTTCGGTCAGCCCGAGGTAACACTGGGCATTATCCCCTGCTTTGGCGGCACACAGAGATTGCCCCGTCTGATTGGTACAGGCTTGGCAAAGGAAATGATTTACACAGGCAAGCACATTGATGCACAGACAGCCCTGCGTTACGGTCTGGTAAACAGAGTGGTTCCCGCAGAGGCACTGCTGGATGAAGCAAAGGCGCTGATGGCTGATATCTTGAAGGTGTCCCCAATGGCAATCAAGTATGCAAAGCTCTCCATCAACAAGGGCGCAGATATGGATTTGATGAATGCTTTGGAGGTAGAGAAGGACTTGGTTGGTCTTTGCTTCGCAACTGAGGATAAGCAGGTTGGGATGCAGGCGTTCCTGGAAAAACGCAAACCCAATTTCCGTTAATCGGCTTTCATAAAGGAAAGGAGAAGGGAATATGAATTTTAGCGTATTGATTTTGCTTATCGCCATCATCCTCTTTGGCGTGCTGGCATTTCGACAAATGAGTGCCTTGATTCTGGCACCGGTTGTTACCATCTTTGTTATCGTGCTTTCCGGTTTGCCCATTCTGGATACCCTGCTGCAGCACTTCATGCCCGCCACATCGGATTATATCACGAAGTATTTTCTGATTTTCTTTGTCGGTGCGCTCTTTGGTGCAGTCTATCAGTTCACAGGGGCGGCGGAATCCATCGCACGCACCATGGGACGCTTCTGCGGCAATCATTTTGTCGCTCCCATGATTATGTGTATCACAGGTCTTTTGACCTTCGGCGGTGTGAGCGGCTTTGTTGTGTTCTTCGTGGTTTATCCCATTGCTTTGCAGATGTTCAAGCGTGCCAATCTGACACGCCGCCTGATTCCTGCGGCAATTTCGGCAGGCTGCTGGACATGGTCTATGACAGCACCCGGCTCTCCCTCCATTCAGAACACCATTGCCATGAAAAGCTTAGGAACAACTGCAACGGCAGCCTTCCTCCCCTCCCTGATTGCTACCGCCGCAGAGTTCCTGATGATTTTCGTTTGGCTGGAGTTCAGAGCCAGAAAATTCACGGCGCAGGGCAAGCTCTTTGAGGACGCAAGCCTGAAAATGCAGCTTTCCGCAGAGGAATTGGAGGAACGCTCCTCCGATAACCTGCCTCATCCCATCATTGCGCTGATTCCCATTGTGGCAATCATTCTGTGCTTCAATGCACTGAAGCTGCCCGTGGAAACCTCCGTAACCGTCGGCATTATCTTAGCGGTTGTGCTGATGTTCAAGAAGGTTGCGAATATCAATAGCTGGATTGAGGTATTCAATAAGGGTGCGGCAGACTCCGGCTCTGCCATCCTGAACACTGCAATCGTTGTCGGCTTCGGCGGCGTGGTAGAGCAGACAGATGGGTTCCATTATCTGATTAACCATCTGCAAAACCTCTCCATCTCCCCTCTGGTATTCGTTGCGGTAACCATTGCAATCTGCGCAGGCGTTTGCGGCTCTGCCTCCGGTGGTATGGGTGTTGCCTTCGCAGCATTGACGGATACCTATAAGAGCATGGGCGTCAGTCTGGAGGCAGTGCATCGTATCGGTGCAATCGCAGCGGGTACACTGGATACCCTGCCCCATCAGGGCGCACAAATCACGTTACTCGGAATCTGTAAGCTGACACATAAGGAGGCCTATTTTGATATTGCTGTCACACAGATTTTGATTCCCATTCTGACATTGTTTATCTTCATTCCTCTGGTTTCTCTGGGAATGTGACACACAGAATGGCACCCTAAAAATAACTCTTACCTCTCATATTTTTTTACACGCAAAACAAGGAATGGTTTTTTACCGTTGCTTGTTTTGGTGCTATCCACGAAAACGCTGAAATTCTATTTTCCTTTCCAATGAAGGTTTCCATAAAAAACGGTTCGTTTCCTCCCAAATACGAGCCGTTTTTCTTTTTTTCTTCCGCAACAAAGCCCTTCCCTTCCGCTCCGAAAACTTTTGCCATTTCTTTCACAATTTCCTCTATACAAACGGGGATAAATGTGCTATATTAACTGACGGATGGCATTCTGAAAGAAGCTATACTGCAAATTTTATATATTTTATTTTTTGATTCGCCGAATGGCTGTATCTTCGGAACGGCACAAATGGCAGCAGATGTATCTTGTCTTATCACAAGCTTCAAAAGGAGGGTGATAGGTATGAGAGCAGGTTTTATCGGAGCCGGAAAGGTCGGCTTCTCACTGGGTAAATATCTTGCGATGCACGGCATCGAAATCAGTGGCTATTATAGCCGCAGCCCCGCCTCCGCAAAGGAAGCGGCAGAATTTACACAGAGCAACTACTATGCAAGCTTAGAGGAAATTACGAAAGACAGTGATACCCTTTTTCTCACTGTGCCGGATGGCACCATCAGCGAGATTTGGGATGACATGCGTAATCTGCCTATCAAAAATAAAAATATATGTCATTGCAGCGGTTCGATTCCATCGACCGTTTTTTTTGATGCAGAAAACAGAGGGGCCTATCGGTATTCGATTCATCCCCTGTATGCAATCAGCAGCAAAGCAACCTCCTATCTGGATTTGGGGAAGGCGTGCTTTACCATCGAAGGAAGTGACGCACATCTTGCGGAGCTGAAGGCGCTGTTCAGTGAAATGGGAAACACCGTGGTTGCCATTTCTCCCGATAGCAAAGCCCTCTACCATGCAGCAGCAGTTATGGTCAGCAACCAGATTGTCGCTCTGGCAGATATGGGCACGGCCCTGCTTGTCAAATGCGGCTTTTCCGAAGCGGCGGCGGCAGAGGCATTGGCACCTCTCCTTCTGGGAAATGCACAGGCAGTGGCAGAAAAAGGCCCCATTGCAGCCCTCACAGGCCCCATTGAACGTGGAGACGCCCAAACCGTATCCAAGCATTTGCAGGAGATACGGAAATTTGCAGCGGAAAGCAAGGTTGGCGAGGATATTCTTACCACCTATACCGCTCTTTCCAATCAGCTCATCAGAATTGCCAAGCAAAAGCACCCGCAGAAGGATTACAAGCATTTGGAAAAGGAGTTGGAATAATGAAAAACACAGTAGCTACCCTGCAGCAGCAAAAATTGGACGGAGATAAAATCACAATGCTGACCGCATACGATTATTCCACAGCAAAGCTGGTGGATGAATGTGGCGTAAATACCATTTTGGTTGGCGACTCTTTGGGCATGGTTATGCTCGGCTACGAGGATACCATCTCCGTTACCATGGAGGATATGATTCACCACACCGCCGCTGTTACCAGAGGTGCAAAAAATGCACTTGTTGTCGGCGATATGCCCTTTATGAGCTATCAGACCTCCGTTTATGATGCCGTTGTGAATGCCGGCAGATTGATGAAGGAGGGCAGATGTCAGGCTGTCAAGCTGGAGGGCGGCGCATCCGTGTGTCCTCAGATTAAAGCAATCACAGAAGCCTCCATTCCCGTTGTGGCACACATCGGCTTAACTCCGCAGTCTGTCAATGCCTTCGGCGGCTTTAAGGTGCAGGGCAAGAGCGAAGCAGATGCACGCAGATTGATTGAAGAAGCAAAGGCGGTTGAGGCAGCAGGCGCTTTCGCCATCGTTCTGGAATGTATCCCCGCAAAGCTGGCAAAGCTGATTACGGAAAGCGTTTCCATCCCCACCATCGGCATTGGCGCAGGTGCGGATTGTGATGGTCAGGTTTTGGTTTATCAGGATATGCTTGCGCTTTTCTCTGATTTCAAGCCTAAGTTCGTAAAGCATTTTGCAAATGCAGGCGAAGTGATGAAGCAGGGCTTTGCGGATTATATCAAAGAGGTTAAGGAAGGCACCTTCCCTGCCGCAGAGCATACCTTTAAAATCGCAGATGACATTATCAATAAATTGTACTAATACGGAGGCAAACTATGAAAATCGTAAAAACAATCGCAGAAGTCAGAGCAGTAGTGAAGGCATGGAGAGCAGAGGGCCTTTCCGTAGGCTTGGTGCCTACCATGGGCTTTCTTCACGAAGGACACAAGAGCTTAATCGACAGAGCGGTAAAGGAAAATGACAGAGTTGTTGTCAGCGACTTTGTAAACCCCACACAGTTCGGCCCCACAGAGGATTTGGCAAGCTACCCCAGAGATTTGCAGAGGGATGCCGCACTTTGCGAAAACGCAGGCGCAGCACTTTTGTTCAACCCCGAGCCCTCTGAAATGTATGCAGAGGATGCCTGCACATTTGTGGATATGAGCGGCTTGACAGGAGAGCTTTGCGGCAAAAGCAGACCGATTCACTTCCGTGGCGTTTGCACCGTTGTTTCCAAGCTGTTCCATATCGTAGCACCCGATCGTGCTTATTTCGGGCAGAAGGATGCACAGCAGCTTTCCGTTATTCGCCGCATGGTGCGTGATTTGAATTTTGATATCGAGGTTATCGGCTGTCCCATCGTGCGTGAAGCAGACGGCCTGGCAAAAAGCTCCAGAAATACATACCTGAACGCAGAAGAACGTCAGGCGGCTTTGGTGCTGAGCCGTGCAGTGAAGCTGGGACAGGAAATGGCAGCAGCAGGCGAAAAATCCACCGCAGCCATCACAACAGCAATGAAGGAATTGATTGAAAAAGAGCCTCTGGCACGCATTGATTATGTAAAGGCGGTGGATGCTGTTTCCGTTGAGCCAATCAGCGAAATGCAGCCCCCTGTATTGGTTGCCATGGCAGTTTATATCGGCAAAACCAGATTGATTGATAACTTTATTTATGAAGGCTAAGGAGAAAACGCTATGAATTTGAATATGTTAAAAGGAAAAATCCACAGAGCAACCGTTGTGCAGGCAGAATTGGATTATGTCGGCAGCATTACCGTTGATTCCGATTTGCTTGCCGCCGCAGGCATTTTGGAATATGAAAAGGTGCAGATTGTGGATGTCAACAACGGAGAACGCTTTGAAACCTATACCATCGCAGGCGAAGCAGGCAGCGGTATGATTTGCTTGAACGGCGCAGCGGCACGCTGTGTGCAAAAGGGCGATAAAATCATTCTGATGTGCTATTGCCAGATGACACCCGAGGAGGCGGCTGTGAATCCGCCGAAGGTTGTTTTCGTGGATGATGAAAATAAAATCAGCCGTGTTTCCAGATATGAAAAGCACGGACGCTTGGAGGATATGTAATTCCCCCTTTCCCTGTGTGATAGAAAAGCAGGTCGGTACGCAAAAGGTATCGACCTGCTTTTTTCTCTGCGAGATATTTTTCGTTCTCCAAGAATACACTTCATATATAGGAAAGGAGAAATGCCTTATGAAGCAAAACCTATGCCGCAGTGTATTCAAAAACGGACACACCACCCAAGCACAAGTCACTGCCATCTGGGCGGCTTTCATCAATCAGGCGGAAAGGGAGAAGCCCCTTCTGTGCAAGAGTGACGCAGCCGTTCCGTTTGGCATCGGGAAGGACGGTGTTTTTTGATAGGGGAGGGAGAGAGCATGAAACGGGAGAGAGTCGCTCTTTATTGCCGCTTGTCCGAGGAGGATAAAAACAAGGACTTTGCCACAGAGGAGAGCAACAGCATACAAAACCAACGCACCCTGCTGACAGAATACGCCCATGCGCACGATTGGGAGATTATCGAAACCTATATTGATGATGATTACAGCGGTGCAGACCGCAGCCGCCCTGCCTTCAACCGTATGCTTCAGGCGGCAAGGGAGGGCCGCTTCGATATCATTCTCTGCAAAACACAATCCCGCTTCAGCAGGGAATTGGAGGTAGTGGAGCGGTATATCAACCGCCTGCTTCCCCAATGGAACGTCCGCTTTCTCAGCCTTTTGGATCATGCCGATTCCGCAAACGAGGATACGCTTTTCCTGCGGCAAATCAATGGCATGATGGATGAGCATTATCTGGCGGAGCTATCCAAAAACATCCGCAGTGTGCTGACACACCGCAGAAAAAACGGCTTTCACATCGGCGCCTTTGCACCCTATGGCTACCAAAAGGACTCGGCGCAAAAGGGGCATCTTTTGGTTGATGCGGAGGCGGCAGTCATCGTGCGTGAGATATTCACGCTTTTTTCGCAGGGCTATGGCAAAACCGCAATCGCAAGGCTGCTCAACGAAAGGGGGATTCCCAACCCGACGGAATATAAGCGCTTGCATGGGATTGCCTGCGGACAGCCACAGCACAAAGGCGGCACACTCTGGAAATATTATTCTGTTTCGCATATCCTGACGAATGAGGTCTATATCGGCAATCTGGTGCAGGGAAAATACGGCAGTGCCTCCTATAAAACAAAGCAAAACAAGCCACGCCCCAAGGAAGAATGGATTTGTGCCAAGGGAACGCATGAGCCGATTATCGAGCAAGCCCTGTGGGAGCAGGTGCAAAAAATGCTTGCGGAAAAGGCAAAGCCCTTTCAGGTCGGGACAATCGGGCTGTTTGCACGCAAGGCACGCTGTGCGGAATGTGGGTATACACTGCGTTCCTCGAAAACCAAGGGGCGTTATTATCTGCAATGCCCCAATCATCACATTTCCAAGGCGGCCTGCAAGGGTGCGTTTATCTCTGTGGAGCGTCTGGAGCAGATGGTTTTGGAGGAATTGCATACCATTTCCACCGCCTATCTCAACCGAGAGGAACTGGAGCAGCAGCTTGATTTTTGCGGAGATTTGCGGGCGCAAAAGGTCGCCTTGGAAAAAACACTTCGCACCCAACGGAGGAAAACAGCAGAGTATGGCAATGCTCTGCGTGAGTTGTATCTCGATAAGGTGCGTGGGGTTCTCTCTCAAGCGGAATATCTGGAATTTTCTGCGCATTTTTCCGAGGAAAAGCAGCGGCAGGAAGGGCTCCTTTCGGCACTCACACAGGAGATTGCCGCCTTGGAGACACGCATTGCCGCAGGGGAAAACCGAAACGCTGTCATAGAAAGCTATATCCCACCGAAACGCCTCACAAGAGAAATGGTGGAAATGATGATTGATTCTGTTTTTGTCGGCAGGCGGATTGCAGGCTCTCGAGATGTGCCGATTGAAATTCACTGGAATTTTTAGCCCTTTTTGTTGCACTTATGCAAATGCAGCAGAGCAAAAGGCACGCAGTACCTATGAATACCTCATTGATTTGACGGAGGACCCCGATGTGCTTGCACCACTGCGGTTCCTGCGGGAACGGGAAATCGTGCATTTCCAACGCTTCGGCGAGGCCTTGGATTATGCCAGAGATTATCTGAATCAGCAGCATTATTTCTTTGTGCAGAAAAACGGCTGCAATAGCTAAATGCTTCTGCTTCTTTCATTCTAAACTTGATTATACCGGATTCGCATATAAAAAAGAAAAGGACTCGAATGAGTCCTTTTCTGATTGCCGTTTAAAGATGTGGAATGGGGTGAGGGGGGGGCAGGGAAGGGATAGCCCCCTTCTCGCCGTAGGTTCATTCCAAACAGCATGATTTTTTATTAGGAAATAGACATACCAAATACCAGACCTGCAACGATGATAACGCCGATTGCGATAGGGTCAAGGATTTTCACAATGAACTTGTATACAGGTGCCAGAGAGAATTTGAATTTGCCATAGGAAGATGCTTCTTCCACAGATTTATCAGGGCCCCAAATCCAGCCAACACAGATAACAGAGAACAGTGCGCCCAGAGGCAGCAGCAGTCTGTCTGTCAGGTATTCAAGGAAGTCACCGAAGATGGGATATTCCAGACCGTTCTTGGAAATCCAGATACCCTTGATATTCATGTAAGCCTGAGACAATGTGTAGAACAGACCGATGATGAATACCAGAACGGAAACGCCAATCAACGCATGGTTTCTCTTCATGCCCTTTTCTTCTGTCAGGAATGCAACCGAGCCTTCCATGATGGAGGTGGAGGAGGTTACAGCTGCGAAGAACAGCAGGAAGTAGAACAAAAGACCAAACAGTGTACCGCCGGGGATAGACTGGAATACGCCTGCCAGAGTTGCGAATGCGAAGCCACCGCCCATGCCGGGGTCAATGCCTGTTGCGAATACAGCGGGGATAATCATGAAGCCTGCGAACAGAGCAACCAGAGTATCCAGCGTACAAACGATTGCTGTGTTGGTAATCAGGTTGTCATCATTGGACAGGTAGGATGCGTATGTAACCATGATACCCATACCAAGAGAAAGAGAGAAGAATGCCTGCCCCAGAGCAACCAGAATTGCGTTACTGGTGATGGTCGAGAAGTCAACATTCAGCATATATTTCAGACCTGCGTCAGCGCCGGGCAGTGTGCAGGAGCGAATCATCAAGCCAATCAGCAGTAAGAACAGCAGAGGCATCAGAACGGTAGACATTTTTTCGATACCTGCTGTACCATGGCTCAGAATGTATGCTGTCAGGAACAGGAAGATCAGAGGGAAGATAACAGCACCCTGCAGAGGGAAACCATTCACACCCAGCATACCCAAGAAGTAGCCCATTGGATCAGCGTATACAGTCTTTGCTTCCACGATGTAAGCGTAGATGTATTTCATCGTCCAACCGCCAACCTGACAGTAGTAACAAAGGATGATGAAGCCTGTCAGAACGCCAAGACCGCCTGCGAAGCCCCATTTGCTGTTGATTTCACGGAATGCACCGATGGCATTTTTGTGTGTTTTACGGCCAACTGTAAATTCTGCCATCATAACTGTGGTACCAATCAAGGCAACCATGAGAATGTAAACAAGCAGGAAAGCACCGCCGCCGCAAGCATACGCTTTGCCGGGGAATTTCCAAATGTTACCCAGACCTACAGCGGAACCGGCTGCAGACAGGATAAAGCCGAGCTTAGAACCAAATTGACCACGATTTTCAGCTGTTGTAGACATAAGTATTCCTCCTTTACATAAAAACAATTGCTTGAAACGAATGAGTTTCACGGAAGGAATTGCAAATATATTGGAATGATACAAGGTGTATGATAATACAAATAATAGCCTTCTTTTTCGGAATCCTTATCCCAGTCCCTCATCTGTGATGTAGGATATCCGATAGAGAAAAATCCCTTTTTCAGAAGAAAATGTATGCAATTCCAATAAATTACAAAAACGTCCTAAAGGTAGAATAGCTGAAATGATTGTAAATTTCCATAAATAAACCGTTAAGATTTAGGTGTGTTTCTCTTAACACCGAGCGAAAAAGTGAAAAGTGGTTGTATAGTATGAATAAAAGAACAGTGTACAAAATGGGGGCTTGGCTACAAAAATGCCAAAAGAAAGGGGAAAAAGAGGACGAAGGGGGAGCCTTCGTCCTTTTTGCTTCACTCATTTATGCAAGAGTATGTTATATGTTTCGTATTAAGAATTTCTTTCTTATTAGGAAATGGACATACCGAATACCAGACCTGCAACGATGATAACACCGATAGCGATAGGGTCGATGATTTTTACCATAACCTTATACACAGGTGCCAGAGAGAACTTGAACTTGCCATTGGAGGTTGCTTCTTCAATGGAGTTGTCGGGGCCCCAAATCCAACCAACACAGATAACAGAGAACAGAGCGCCCAGAGGCAGCAGCAGTCTGTCTGTCAAGTATTCAAGGAAGTCACCGAAGATGGGATATTCCAGACCGTTCTTGGAAATCCAGATACCCTTAATGTTCATGTAAGCCTGAGACAATGTGTAGAATACACCGATGATGAATACAACAACTGCTGTACCAACCAATGCTTGATTTCTCTTCATACCCTTTTCTTCTGTCAGGAAAGCAATAGTACCTTCCATGATAGAGGTGGAGGAGGTTACCGCTGCGAAGAACAGCAGGAAGTAGAACAAAAGACCGAACAGTGTACCGCCGGGGATAGACTGAAATACGCCTGCCAGAGTTGCGAATGCGAAGCCGCCGCCCATGCCGGGGTCAATGCCTGTTGCGAATACAGCGGGGATAATCATGAAGCCTGCGAACAGAGCAACCAGAGTATCCAGTACGCAAACGATACCGGTGTTGGAAATCAGGTTATCCTCACTGGACAGGTAGGATGCGTATGTAACCATGATACCCATACCAAGAGAAAGGGAGAAGAATGCCTGCCCCAGAGCAACCAGAATTGCGTTACTGGTGATGGTCGAGAAGTCAACGTGCAGCATGTATTTCAGACCTACGTCAGCGCCGGGCAGTGTGCAGGAGCGAACCATCAAACCGATCAGCAGTACAAACAGCAAAGGCATCAAAACCTTGGACATTTTTTCGATACCGGCTGTGCCGTGGCTCAGAATGAAAGCTGTCAGGAACAGGAAAATCAGAGGGAAGATGATAGCACCCTGCAGAGGGAAGCCGTTCACACCCAACATACCCAAGAAGTAGCCCATTGGATCAGCGTATACAGTCTTTGCTTCTACGATGTAAGCATAGATGTATTTCATTGTCCAACCGCCAACCTGACAGTAGTAGCAAAGGATGATGAAGCCTGTCAGAACGCCCAGACCGCCTGCGAAACCCCATTTGCTGTTGATTTCACGGAATGCACCGATGGCGTTTTTGTGTGTTTTACGGCCAACCGTAAATTCTGCCATCATAACTGTGGTACCGATCAAGGCAACCATGAGAATGTAAATCAGCAGGAAAGCACCGCCGCCGCAATTATAAGCTTTGCCGGGGAATTTCCAAATGTTACCCAGACCAACAGCGGAACCGGCTGCAGAAAGGATAAAGCCGAGCTTTGAACCAAATTGACCACGATTTTCAGTTGTAGACATAAGAATTCCTCCTTACTTAAAGAAAATAATGAATGATAGCTGGAGTAGAAAAAACTCCTGTTATGAAAAAATTTCCTTAAGGGAAACATTTTCGCCGAAGCAATTCCCTCCCTCAAATTCTCTTGTCTGTGAAAGGTCAAACAGGAGAATAAAAATTGCTGCGACTTTTTGTATCAATCCCATTTTAACCGATAAGTTGCTTAATTTCAATAAAAAAATGAAAAAAATACAATATTTTTTGTTGATTTGTGTGTACAATAATCAATAAGCCGTTAAGAAATACAAAAAGCACGAAAAAACAGGGTTGTTTTTGACAGTAATTTTTTACAGGAAATGGTAAAGATTAACAAGAAGTTTATACAAAAAATGGAAATAAATAGAAAAAATAAGGGCGGGTTTTTGTGGAAAATTCGCCGTTTGTCTGATAAGCTAAGAGAGGAAAAAGGAGAAAGTGTCCGTGTATGAAAATCGCACCGAGAAAAAATTTCTCGGTGCGAAACAGATTGTGCCGAAGGGGTTATGGCTGCTTTTCGTCGAAAAGCTTGTAATACTGCCAGTTTGTCAAGCGTTGCAGTAATTTCTGCTGCTCTGCGGAAATGTCGGTTGTGTAGTTTCCTTGTCTGTCAACATAGGTATTTTTTGCACAAACAGGCAATTCTTTGCGCAGCTCGTTGTTTTGGTGCTGAAGGGGCGATTCATAATCGGGCAAAAATAATTCCAAAACAGCAGTGCCGAGAAATTGCGAACTGAGCAAGCGATTTGCGGGTAAAGCAATTTCATCTGCCGTTTTTGTGGTTTTTAATGCCTTTGCGCTTTCATTTTGCCAAATCAGATAGGGTGTTTCATAAACGGCAAGCTGCTCCTCGGGGGTGCCGTTGGCATCAATGGGGTAATCCAAAAGGTCAAAAAACTCCATGCCGTTGGAGAAGCCGGGCAGATGGTCGCCGAAATAAACCAAAACAATCGGCTCATCGGATTGCTCCGCATACGCCTTCAAGCGTCCGAGCTGTTCATCCGCATCCCCAATGCCTTGAAAATATTGCGTGAGCAAATCCTTCTGTGTATCGTTCAAACCCACATCGCAGGAGAAATTTTGTGGCAGTGTGCCGTATTTTTTCTCATAAGGCCCGTGGTTCTGAATGGTTACGGTAAAGGAAAACAGCGGATTTTCCGATTCCTTGAGGTGTGTATCCAAGGCTTCGATGATTTTATCCATGGTTGCGGTTTCGTTGATATAGCCGCCATAGCCCTCGGTTTCCAAATCAAAGGAATCCTCCAGGAAGGCAGTGGTTTCAAAGCCCAAATCGGGATATACATTCTGGCGGTTATAAAACCACGCATAGCCGGGGTGGATGGCGAGTGTTTCATAGCCCAGCTTTTGCAGTTGGCGGGGCATACCGTCAAAATCGCTGTGAATGAAATTATAGGAGGGCAGAGAGCTGCCGAGATAGCGTGTGGCACAGCCGGTCAGCACATCATATTCCGTGTTGGAGGTGCCGCCGCCAAAATTCGGCACCACAATATGACCGCTGATGGTGTCCGCCTCCGCACAGATTTCCTTCCAATTTTGCAAGGGGTCCCGATAGCCTGTGAAATCCAAATGCTCGTTTTCGCTCAAATCGGAAAAGGCCTCTCCCATAATCATAATAATGTTGGGACGCTTTTCCACAGAATCGGCAGTCCAATCGGTATCCTCCAAGGCTGCAAAGTCAGAAGCACGGTAGCCCTCGGGCGCCTTGACCTTCGTGATGTTGAATTGGTGCAGGAAGGAATAAAGCATCCCACGGGTATTATATTGGTTCACTTGGAAATACGGGTTATCCACAGTGGGATAGCTGTCATAAAGCGCTTGGTCTGCATACCAAAGCTGATTTGCCCCAAAGCCGCAGGCAAGCACAAGCACAAGGCCGATGATACGGGGCAGGGGCGCCAAGATTGCTTTTTTGGATTTGCGGAAGGTAACCACCAAAAGCACAGCAAAAATCAGTAGCATCAGCCCAAGCAGGATTCGTTGATAGGCAGGGAAGGTCTTTAATATGGCGGCAACCTCCTTCGCCAAGGTCAAATCGGTGGGCAAAAGCGGCTCCTGTCGCATGGAAACCTTCACCCGATCCACAATAGAGAAGAAAACCAGCACAATGCCGACCAAGCTGAAGGAAAACCCAAGCCTCCTTGTGCAAAGGAAGAAAAACACCAAAGCCAGCAGTACCGGCAGAATGTTTAAAAGCAGCATGGTGGGTGCGTGGAGAATCTCCCGGCCAACCGGAAGAATGCTTTTGGTTGTAATGAGATAGACAATGCCTGTCAGAAAAACGGCGGCGCACAAAAGCGTGAGCGCAAGGCCGAGGGGGGTGGAACAAAATGCTTTCACTTTATTTTGGAAGGATGCCCTTTGGGGCGGCTGTTCCTTCATGTAGATTCCTCCTTTTTCTTTTTTTCGTAAAATTATGCTTTATTTATGGAAGGTTTCTTTTTTTGTTTCTTTTTTTATAGAAGAAAAAAGATAGCTTATAAACATGGATTATACGAGAGTTTACCGAAAAAGTAAAGAAAACAACGCCTGTAATCCCTCTCTGAACGCAAAATTGATGGAAAAAATTAAGAAAATTGTCTCTTTTCACTGCGGAAAAAAGGTGTATAATATAAAATAGGTAAGCTCCGAGTATAAAAAAAGACGAAAAAAACCGAAATTCCGAGCTAATAGGGATTTCCTGTATTGTCAGAGCTTGGCGGATTTGCTATAATTATAGGGTTGTAAAAAAATGGATAGCGAACTCTGAAAAAGAGGAGAATAAAAACAATGGGTGAAAAAAGAGAATACAGAAGACGCCGCAGACCTCCTGAGGATATGGAGATGCAGCAGCGTCGGGTACACCGCAGAGAAACAGCTCGTGCCGCCGCACAGCCGCCACGCAGAGCCGTGCGGCAGGAGCAGCCGTATATTGATCCACGCCGTGTGGCGCAGGGCAGAAGAATGTCTCGCAGAAAGGTGGAGAAAAAGAAAAGACGGCGCAGAAATATTTTGATTGTGGTTTTGCTGCTGCTGCTTTTGGCAGCGACGTATGCAGGCGCAAAGGTTTGGGTTGCGGTGCGTCAATGGGAAAATAAAGCAGAGCAATCTGATTTCGCAACCACCGATAACACCGATGCGGAGGAGGATGAAATCATCAATGTGGCGATTTTCGGCACGGATGAGGATGGTGTGCGGGCGGATGTCAATATGGTCGCAAGCTTTAACACCGGTACGAAGGAGCTGCATTTTATCTCGGTTCCCAGAGATTCCAAGGTCACAATGACAAAGGAAATGACGGATTATCTGGAATCGAAAAATGCCTATATCCCCGAACAGAACGGTGTCTATGGGCAATGCAAGCTGACAGAGCTGCACGCCTATGCCGGCGAAAACAACCGCTGTGCATTTTCTGTTGCCATGCTGGAGGATATTTTAAACATCAAGATAGATTATTATGTAAAGGTGGATTTGTCCGCCTTCCGTCAGATTGTCGATGCTGTCGGCGGTGTGGATTTTGATGTGCAGGAAAGATTGTATTATTCGGACCCCTATCAGAATTTGTATATCGACCTGTATCCCGGTATGCAGCATTTGGATGGGGATAAGGCAGAGCAGCTGGTGCGCTTCAGGGATGGCTATGTGCAGAAGGACCTGAAGCGGATTGAGGTGCAGCAGCAGTTCATTCAGGCGTTGATTGAAAAGGTATGCAGCTCGGAAACGCTGATGCGAAATCTGAATGATTTGGTAAAGGTTGGGCTGGATTGCACAGAAAGCAATATTTCCGTATCGGAGGCATTGAAATATGTGAAATATGCAAAAGCACTGGATCCTGCAAAAATCACGAGTGACACCGTTCCTTATCTGGGCAATCCGGGAAAATATGTCGAATTGGATGAGGAAGGCATTGAAGCACTTGTAAATGAACGTATTTACGGTATTCAGCCTGCGCAGGATAACGAAAATTCCTTTGATGAAGAAAATCAAGCGGATGAGGAAGTATAAAAGACAGACGAGTGAGGGATTCCATGAGCAAAAATAGAAAACACCCGAAAAAAAGAAAACCATTTCATCCGGTGAAAACATTTTTTAAGGTGATGCTTTCCATTGTAATGGTGTTCGTAATTCTGGCGGGCGGTGCCTGCTTTGCCTATCATAAAGTAACGGGACAGTGGCCCTTCGGCAATGGCGAAATTGCCAAGGATGCCGATGAAACCAGTATGCTGGATGCACTGATGGGAAGAAATATAAAGCTGAATGTGGCGGTGTTCGGCGTGGATGCGGATGGCACCAGAACGGACGTTGCCTTTGTTGTGCATTATGACAGCTCTCAGGAGAGCCTGAGCCTGCTTTCCATTCCGAGAGATACCCGTGTGGATGTTTGCCCCGAGGTGGAGGGGCTTTTGGGCAGAAGATACGGTGTGATGAAGTTTAATGCCGTGCATGCCATCGGCGGCAAGGAATATGGGCCGCAGGCGGCTGTTTTGCAGCTTGAAAATATGCTGGGCATTAAGATTGACCATTATGTGAAAATCAACTTTGATGCCTTGGTGGAAATTGTAGATGCCGTCGGCGGTGTTGAGGTGGATGTTCCGCAGGATATGAAATGGGACATGAGCGATACCGGCGATATTAAGATTGACCTGAAAAAAGGCCTGCAAACCTTGGATGGCAATAAGGCACTGCAGCTGGTGCGCTTCCGTAAGGGCTATGCCAATGGTGACGTAGGGCGTATTCAGGTGCAGCAGCTGTTCCTGAAGGCATTGGCAACAAAGGTGCTGAGTACGGAAAGCATTTTGAAAAACCTTGGGGACTATATCAAGGTTATGTATAAATATGTAGACACGGATGTCAGCCTTTCCGATGCACTGAAATATGCAAACTATATCCGAAAGATTGATATGAATAAGCTGACGATGGAAACATTGCCGGGTGTCGGCCAGTATATCGGCGGTGTATCCTATTTTATCCATGATCCTTCCGAAACCACAGAGGTTGTTGACCGCATTTTCTATAATGTGGCACCTGTGGCAAGCACAGATGGCACTGACAGCAAGGGCTTAACCATCGAGGTTTCCAACGGCGGCTCGGTTGCGGGCCTTGCGGCAAGGTTTACGGAGCTTTTGAAAAATGACGGCTATACCCTAACGGAGCCGACAAACTATACAGGTCAGCAGCTCGGCTACACCCGTATTCAAGTGAAGGAGACAGGTGTCGGGCAGGACTTGGTCAGCTATTTTAAGGATGCCAGAGTGGAGGTTTCGCCGAATGAGGTCGGCAATGCGGATATCCGCATTATCCTTGGCACCAATGAGCAGTAAGGGATAGGAGAAAAAAGATGGACTATTTAGGGCTTTTCATTCGTGCGGTAAAATCGGGCTGCCTGTGCAGTATCTTTTACCATGGCTTTATGCTGATTACAGGCGTAGCCATTCACTTAAAGCAGGTTGTAACCTTTACAGTGATCTTTATCCTGCTGTATTATTTGTGGCTGGTGCTTGTAAGCAAAAAAAATAAATAAACGCAAAAAAACGAGTATCGGAGGGAATCCGATGCTCGTTTTTTATTTTAGCCCAAGGCTGATGAGTAGGCTTAGGTTGACCCGACGCATGATGGCATCATCCAGATGGCAGAGCTTTTCCCGCAATCTCTGCTTATCAATGGTGCGAATCTGCTCCAAAAGCACAACGGAATCCTTCGGCAGTGCATACACGGCGGAGGAAAGCGCAATATGCGTCGGCAGCTTGGCCTTGTTCATCTGAGAGGTAATGGCGGCACAGATGACAGTGGGGCTGTGCTTGTTCCCAATGTCATTTTGCACGATTAAAACCGGACGAATGCCGCCCTGCTCACTGCCAACCACAGGGCTGAGGTCTGCAAAAAAAATATCTCCTCGTCTGACGATCATATACTCACACTCCGCTGTTTGATTTTGTCAGCGACGGAAGAAGAATATGTAGGGGTTCCTGCTGACTGCTTTCAGTATGGACAGAAACAGGAGGGTTTATTCTTGTATTTGGAAAAGCGCTGCCTCAAGGTGCGGATGGAAGGTAAAATCGTGATATTCCATCTGATAGCGTGCCTCGCCGTCTGTGTTATAAATCACAAAGCGGACAGGCAGCAGGCTTTTGCGGTCCACCCATAGCTTTTCGGTGGCAAGCCCGTCATCGTTGCCGGGGAGGATAGCCTCAAGCACGATACACTTGGAGGAATCAAAGGAGGCTGTTTCCACACCAACCCCCTCCGATTGCAGATAGTTTTTGATGAATTGCCCCAGAAACAGCTCGTTGCGGTGCTGTGATGCGGGTACGTCCTTGATGATGCTGTTGTTCACTCTCGGGTTGTATTGGCAGATACGCTCGCCGTCAAAGACCGTATAGTTGCCGGCAACCGCCGCAGGTGCGGTCAGCTCCAAGCGGTATTCACCTGTGGATTTGTAGTATTGCTTGGTTTCGTAGCTTTTTTCGCCGTTTTCGGTTTGACGGATGAGGGTGGCAGTGCAGGCATAGCCCTCCATTTCGGTAAGCTGTGCTTGGATTTTTTCCATCTCTGACAGGCCTTTTTCATGGCAGCAGCCACCAAGCAGCAGTGCGCAGGAAAGAAAAAGTGAAAAAAATCGTTTCATGGTGGTTCTCCTTTCAAATTGGGTTCCCTTCAATTTATGATTTTTGCCGGCGGAATAGTCGCAGAGGGCGGTCTTTTTGCACCTTGCGGTAAAATAGGCTCTGGCGTTGCTTGGAGAGCTATGGTATCATTTACATGAGAGAAGTGAGAGAACAATCGGAAGCTGCGGAGGTGGAGAGAAATGAAAAATATTATTATTGCGATGGCTGTGGTATTTGCATTGGTTGTAGGGCCGTTTTGTGGTGTGTGGGTACTATTATTATCCGGTATCATGGGCGGTGGAGTCCATGAATCCTTTTTGTATCCGCTTTATGGTGGAATTATTATTCTTGCAGGTCTGATTGTTGCTTGTACGGAATTGATTCGGGAAGAAATCAGATCGTTAAAAAATGATATAAAAGATAAAAATGACAAATGCTGATGCCCTTCGGGTTCACAAACGAAAAAACACAAAGGCAGACAAGGGGGTATGGGTTTGAAGGAAGTAATTTTAAGTGCGGATGGTGACAGCGTTGTTTATTCCGTGCCGGATGCGGTGGCAAATGATTTGGAAAGCTATTGTAATACCTTTTGCAATCAATGGATGCAAACAAGCCCTGCCGCCGAGAAATATAAAATCGGGGGCGTTTATTGCTATAATGAGGCGGATTTTATTGATTATCTGAATACATATCTTTTTCCGGAGCAGAAATCCGTCTTTGTGAAAAGCCTCGGCCAAACAGACTTGGGAAGAAGGCTTCCTGCGGCATACAGCAATCATCCGTATTTTAATTTTTGAGATTCCGAGTCCAAGATGGCAGGCTCCTTTTGCGAAGCGTTTGCTTTTCCCGCAAGATGTTTTACTTGATTATTCCCTTTCGTTAGGGTATAATGGTTAGGAACTTATAGCAGATAAG
>NZ_CAKQVD010000012.1 GCF_934277605.1 uncultured Anaerotignum sp. | reverse complement strand
TCTTTCAGTCTTGTAGCTTCACCAACAAGTTCCAGACCTACGTTCTGAACCTTGCCGTATCTCTGTTCCATTACTACGAAAATACCTTTACTCATTGTAGGGTTTCCTCCTTATATTTCTAAATTTAGTATCCGATTCTTCGTCTAATTAAATTAGATGATGAACTTAGCTTCCAGTTTGTCCATGATAGCTTTAACAGCTTCGTCTGCAGACAGACCTTCCAGAATTGTACCAGCGCCTTTAACTTCTTTAGTGAAGGACTGATATACGTTTGTAGGGGAACCCTTCAGACCGATCATATCCAGTTCCAGACCATCTTTCAGATCTTCGAAGCCCAGTACTTTGATTTCTTTTTCGTAAGCTTCAACGATACCTCTTACGGACATGTATCTGGGTGTAGCCAGTTCAGCGATTGCTGTCAGCAGGCAAGGAGTTTTGATTTTGATGATGTGGTAACCATCTTCGAACTGTCTCTTAACTACTACGTGGTCAGCTGCTGCTTCAACAACTTCTTCAACGTAGGAAACCTGAGGCAGGTGCAGTTTTTCAGCAATCTGAGGACCAACCTGAGCTGTGTCACCGTCGATAGCCTGACGACCTGTGATGATCAGATCGTAGCCGATTTTCTTCAGAGCTGCTGCAATGATGCCGGATGTAGCATATGTATCGGAACCACCGAATTCTCTTGCGGATACCAGATATGCTTCGTCACAACCCATAGCCAGTGCTTCTCTCAGAGCAACGTCTGCCTGAGGGGGGCCCATGGAAACAACTGTTACTGTGCCGCCCAGCTGTTCTTTCAGCTGCAGAGCTGCTTCGATACCTGTTTTGTCATCGTGGTTGATAATAGAAGGAACACCATCACGGATCAGTGTGCCTGTCTTAGGATCGATTTTAACTTCTACTGTATCGGGTACCTGTTTAATACATACAACGATTTTCATTATAGTTTGTTCTCCTTCCAAATTTTAGTAATAAGCTTTTTCAAAATGAACTCTTAACTCTCAAAATCAAACCTTCATGGAGCCAGCAACGATCATTCTCATAGCTTCGTTTGTACCTTCGTAGATTTCTGTGATCTTAGCGTCTCTCATAGCTCTTTCTACAGGGTACTCACGGCAGTAACCGTAGCCACCGAACAGCTGAACAGCCATTCTTGTTACTTCGTTTGCAGTTTCGGAAGCAAACATTTTGCACATTGCAGCGTAAGGAGCGTAGTTGCCATGCAGATCCTTTTCTGTTGCTGCTCTCCATACCATCAGTCTTGCAGCGTCAGTCTTTGTCTGCATTTCAGCCAGTTTGAACTGTGTGTTCTGGTATTTACCGATGGGCTTGCCACCCTGTTTTCTTTCCTTAACATATTTCAGTGTTTCGTCAATAGCGCCCTGAGCGATACCTACGGACTGAGCACCGATACCGATACGACCGCCACCCAGTGCTGTCATAGCGATTTTGTAGCCCTGGCCTTCTTTGCCCAGCAGGTTTTCAGCGGGAACCTTTACGTTTTCATAAATAACTTCGCAGTTGGATGCTGCTCTGATACCCATACGTTCGATGTTGGGACCAACGGACAGGCCTTCATATTCTCTTTCAACGATGAAAGCGGACATGCCTTTAGGGCCTTTGGACTTATCTGTCAGAGCGAATACGATGAATGTATCAGCGAAACCGGAGTTTGTTGTGAACATCTTTGTACCGTTCAGAACATAGTACTTGCCGTCTTCTGTCTTGTCAGCTGTTGTCTTAACGCCTGCAGCATCTGTACCAGCGCCGGGCTCTGTCAGACCAAAGCAGCCGATTTTGGAACCGTCAACCAAGGGTCTCAGATATTTCTGTTTCTGTTCTTCTGTACCGAACTCATTGATGCAAGGGCAGCAAAGAGATGTATGTACGGACAGTGTAATACCTGTGGAAGCATCTACCTTGGACATTTCTTCCATGCACAGTGTGTATGTCAGAACGTCTGCACCCTGGCCGCCGTATTCTCTGCTGTAAGGAATACCAAAAGCACCGATTTTCTGCAATTTCTGAAGCAGTTCTCTATCATAATCTTCTGCTTCGTCCATGTCTTTAGCGATTGGTTTAATTTCTGTTTCAGCAAATTTTCTGAACAACTCTTGCTGAAGCATCTGAGTTTTTGTTAATTTGAAATCCATTCTAATATTCCTCCTATTTTTTAAAAATTTTGAAACATCTGCGATGAGGCCACATCGAGATATTTCATTAAAAAACAACCTACTTCCTTACGACGCTGCCGTATGGACGCAGTTTATCAGCTTCTTATTTTCCACTTGCGCATTTGAATAAGAAACCATAATGCCTCCACAATGAATATACCATTTTTGTTTAAAATTTGTCAACATCTTTGTCGATAAATATTACATAAAAAACGGCTGCGTTTGTTGGTAATACCGACATATTTTCCACTGTCGGCGAATGGAAAAAAACCCACAAAAAAACCGGCTGAAAATTTCCCGTCAGGTCACTACTCCATCGGCAAATGCTTCCCACAATCCGCATCTTTTCCGTTTTGCGTCACAGCCATGTCCTTTGCCACCGCTGCGCCGCCATTCTGTATACAGAATATCTCTTTTCCAAAAGCAGTCCAGATGCCGTTTGTGCTGATTTCTCCGCTTTTTTGCTTATCTCTACTTTACACCCTTGTCTTTTCTCTGTCAATATATTTCGCATGGAAACTATTTTTTCTCTGTTTTTATTGTCAGACAAAGCACCGTTATATTATACAATAAAAACCCTCATTTTACCCATTTCCTGTAAAAATCATATAAAATAAGCGCATATCAGTGTCTCCGCAGTGCGAAAAAATAGAGTCATTCCAAAGAATACTTCCTTTATCTCCCGTCCGCCGAACATAAAAAAGAGCATCCCAAGGGATGCTTCCTATGTCCCGTTATATAAAAAAGAGCATCCCAAGGGATACTTCCTTTGTCTCGTTATATAAAAAAGAGCATCCCAAGGGATACTTCCTTTGTCTCGTTATATAAAAAAGAGCATCCCAAGGGATGCTCTTTTCTGTCTCGTATCAGATAATCGAAATTACTCGATGATTTCTACTACGGAACCAGCGCCTACTGTTCTACCACCTTCACGGATAGCGAATCTCAGACCCTGAGCCATAGCTACGGGTGTGATCAGTTCGATTGTCATTTCAACGTTATCGCCAGGCATGCACATTTCTGTACCTTCGGGCAGGTTGATAACGCCTGTTACGTCTGTTGTTCTGAAGTAGAACTGAGGTCTGTAGTTGTTGAAGAAAGGAGTATGACGGCCACCTTCTTCTTTGGACAGAACGTAAACCTGTGCTTTGAATTTTGTATGAGGTGTGATGGAACCGGGTTTAGCCAGAACCTGACCTCTTTCGATTTCGTTTCTCTGAACGCCTCTCAGCAGAACACCGATGTTGTCACCAGCTTCAGCCTGATCCAGCAGCTTACGGAACATTTCTACGCCTGTTACAACAACTTTTCTGATTTCGTCTGTCAGACCAACGATTTCAACTTCATCCTGTACTTTAACTACGCCGGATTCTACTCTACCTGTAGCTACTGTACCACGACCTGTGATGGAGAATACGTCTTCGACGGGCATCAGGAAAGGTTTGTCTGTTGCACGTTCGGGTGTAGGAATGTAATCTTCGATCGCTTCGAACAGTTCCAGAATCTTGTCGCCCCAAGGACCGTTGGGATCCTGCAGAGCCTGGAATGCGGAACCTCTGATGATGGGAATATCATCGCCGGGGAATTCATATTCGTTCAGCAGTTCTCTGATTTCCATTTCAACCAGATCCAGCAGTTCTTCGTCTTCAACCATGTCGCATTTGTTCATGAATACAACGATGTAAGGAACGCCTACCTGTCTGGACAGCAGGATGTGTTCTCTTGTCTGAGCCATAGGGCCGTCTGTTGCAGCTACAACCAGGATAGCACCATCCATCTGAGCAGCACCTGTGATCATGTTTTTAACATAGTCAGCATGGCCGGGGCAGTCAACGTGAGCATAGTGTCTGTTGGGTGTTTCATATTCAACGTGAGCTGTGGAAATTGTGATACCACGTTCTCTTTCTTCGGGAGCCTTGTCGATGTTTTCGAAAGCTACCGCTTCACCAATCTGGTATCTTTCATGCAGTGTCTTTGTGATTGCTGCTGTCAGAGTTGTTTTACCATGGTCAACGTGACCGATAGTACCGATATTCATATGAGGTTTGGTTCTTTCAAATTTTGCCTTTGCCATTTTAAAATATCCTCCTTGTAAAATTGTGGAATCTTAATTTATGAGTTTTGACACACCTTAAAAACAGCGTGTCCATCAACTCTAATTATATTAGAAATCTCGTCTTTTTGCAATACCAAAAATCCAATTAAATACAGTATTTTTGGCATTTTCTATCTCTTTTTCCTGTCAAGAAATTACTTCTTGCCTTCCAGCACCTTTTCCTGAACGGATTTCGGGCAGGGTTCGTAATGGTCAACCTCCATTACATAGTTACCACGGCCCTGTGTTCTGGAACGCAGGTCTGTGGAGTAACCGAACATTTCAGCCAGAGGAACGAAGGAGTGAATTACCTGTGCGTTGCTTCTTGCTTCCATACCTTCGATACGGCCACGTCTGGAGTTGATATCGCCGATAACGTCGCCCATGTAATCTTCGGGTACTGTTACAGTTACCTTCATGATAGGCTCAAGCAGAACTGCGTCGCCCTTTCTCATTGCTTCCTTGAAAGCCATGGAGCCTGCGATCTGGTAAGCGGATTCGGAGGAGTCAACGTCATGGTAGGAACCATCGTAAACTTCAGCCTTAACGCCCAGTACGGGATAGCCGCCCAGAATACCGCTCTGCATTGCCTGCTGGATACCTTTGTCGATTGCGGGGATGTATTCCTTAGGAATAGAACCACCAACAGTTGCGTTTACAAATTCATAGTTGTTTTCTGCATCTGTGGGAATAGGATAGAAACGTACCTTACAGTGACCATACTGACCACGACCACCGGACTGACGTACGAATTTACCTTCAACGTCAACCTCCTTGCGGAATGTTTCTTTGTAAGCAACCTGAGGTGCGCCTACATTTGCTTCTACCTTAAATTCTCTCAGCAGACGGTCAACGATGATTTCCAGGTGCAACTCACCCATACCGGAGATGATTGTGTCGCCTGTCTCCTGGTCTGTGTAGGTCTTGAATGTGGGATCTTCTTCTGCCAGCTTTGCCAGAGCGATGCCCATTTTGTCACGGCCTGCTTTTGTCTTGGGTTCGATTGCAACGGAGATAACGGGTTCGGGGAATACCATGGATTCCAGAATAACCTCGTGGTCCTCGTTACAGATTGTGTCACCTGTTGTGGAAATCTTGAAGCCTACTGCTGCCGCAATATCACCGGAGTAAACTCTGTCGATTTCTTCTCTGTGGTTTGCGTGCATCTGCAAAATACGGCCAACACGTTCCTTCTTGCCACCCTTTGTGGAGTTGTAAACGTATGTGCCGGAATCCAGTGTACCGGAGTACACACGGAAGAATGCCAGCTTACCAACGAAGGGGTCATTCATTACTTTGAATACCAGAGCAGAGAAGGGCTCTTCGTCGGATGCGTGTCTTTCTGTTTCTTCGCCTGTTGCAGGGTCAATACCCTTGATTGCAGGAATGTCTGTAGGTGCGGGCATATATTCAACAACGCCGTCCAGCAGCTTCTGAACGCCCTTGTTTCTGTAAGCGGAACCACACATTACGGGCATCAGTTCGCAAGCGATACATGCCTTACGCAGAGCTGTTTTCAGTTCTGCCTCTGTGATTTCTTCCTCAGCAAAGAATTTTTCCATCAGCACATCATCTGTTTCAGCGATTGCTTCCACCATGATCTGTCTGTATTCTTCAGCCTGTTCTACATATTCTGCGGGAATTTCTTCCTCGTCTACTTCTGTACCTGTTGCGTTTTCATAGAAGTAAGCCTTCATCTTCATCAGGTCGATGATGCCCTTGAAATCGCTTTCGGCACCGATAGGCAGAGTTACAGCTACGGGATGGCAGCCCAGTCTGTCTACGATGGATTTCATAGAACCGAAGAAGTCTGCACCCATGATGTCCATTTTGTTTACGAAAATCATACGGGGTACATTATAGTTGTCAGCCTGTCTCCAAACTGTTTCTGTCTGAGGTTCAACACCGCCCTTTGCGTCCAGTACGCAAACAGCGCCATCCAGTACACGCAGAGAACGTTCTACTTCAACGGTGAAGTCAACGTGTCCCGGTGTGTCGATGATGTTGATTCTGTTGTCGTTCCAATGACATGTTGTCGCAGCGGATGTGATTGTAATACCTCTTTCCTGCTCCTGCTCCATCCAGTCCATTGTTGCTGTACCTTCGTGTGTATCACCGATTTTGTAGTTACGGCCTGTATAGAACAAAATACGTTCTGTCAGAGTTGTCTTACCCGCGTCAATGTGCGCCATAATACCAATGTTTCTGGTTCTTTCCAGAGGGTATTCTCTGTTTGCCACTGTGGGATCCTCCTTTTTGTAATCATAATCAGGTTTATGGAAAGACTATGAAATAGCCTTTCCATATTTCCCAAATTCCATTCGTTTTTCTCTAAAAACCAACTGCCCTGCGGCAGCCTCCTGCAAGGCAGAGCCTCGCAAAAACGGTAATTCTTACCATTTGAAGTGGGAGAAAGCTTTGTTTGCTTCTGCCATCTTGTGCATTTCGTCTTTTCTCTTGCAAGCGCCGCCTGCATTGTTCAATGCATCCATGATTTCGCCGGCCAGACGGTCAACCATTGTCTTTTCGCCACGTTTTCTGGAATACAGTGTGATCCATCTCAGGCCCAATGTCTGTCTTCTTTCAGGTCTGATTTCCATGGGTACCTGGTAGGTAGCACCGCCAACACGGCGAGCCTTAACCTCCAGTACAGGCATAATGTTGCCCAGAGCCTCTTCAAAAACCTCCAGAGCCTCTCTGCCTGTCTTTTCTGCTACTTGATCGAATGCACCGTAAACGATCTTTTCCGCTACACCCTTTTTACCGTCCAGCATAATGCTGTTGATCAGCTTTGTCACCAGCTTGCTGTTGTAAATAGGATCGGCCAAGACCTCTCTTTTTGCTACATGTCCTTTTCTAGGCACGATTCTTCCCTCCTTGATGAATAAATGCTATTCTCGGTACTTCACGGGGATGCTTCCCTCGTGTTTTCATGCCTTATCCTCTTTCAACGTATATCTCGTCTAAGCAATCGCAGATTGTATTGATTGATATAAGGCATTTCTACTGTTTAGATTTGTCTTTGTTTCAAATTGCTTCTGTAAGAAATTACTTCTTCGCAGCTTTAGGACGCTTTGCGCCGTATTTGGAACGAGCCTGCATTCTGTTTGCAACGCCGGCTGTATCCAGTGTACCTCTGACAATGTGGTAACGTACACCGGGAAGGTCTTTTACTCTGCCGCCTCTGATCAGAACAACGGAGTGCTCCTGCAGGTTGTGGCCTTCACCGGGGATATATGCTGTAACTTCGATACCGTTGGACAGACGAACTCTGGCAATCTTTCTCAGAGCAGAGTTAGGCTTCTTAGGTGTGGAAGTTTTTACCGCTGTGCAAACGCCTCTCTTCTGGGGAGAAGATACGTCTGTTGCTTTCTTCTGCAGGGAGTTCAAACCTTTCTGCAGAGCGGGTGCTGTAGATTTTTTCTCAACAGTTTTTCTGCCTTTTCTTACTAACTGGTTAAACGTAGGCATTAACTGCACCTCCTTATAAAAATAATACATCTGCTAAATTGCAATAATTCTGATTTTGTCTCCGTTTTAAAGGCTCGCTTAGAAAAGCCCCTAAAATCAGACACTTTGAAATTTTATCATCGCCAACAACAAAAGTCAAGGATTTTCTTTGGAAATTCAGCTTTTTTCCGCACTTTTTCCCATTTCCACACCCTCTGCCTTTGTAAACGCATTTCGGCAAAGAGAAAGCCCTCTGCTTTTCACAGAGGGCGTATTAGCTTATTTCCGAAAATCCTTTCTGATGTTATCCCGCAGCTCCGTCAGGCTCTGCACCGGTTCATCCTCAAACTCCGTCAGCACCTCATCCAGCGCCTGATCCCTGTCCTTCCCCTTCCTGCAAGCCCTGCGCCAGCGAATCAGAATAAAGCAGGTCAGAATCCCTGCCACAATAAGCAGGAGAAGAATATCCATCAGAACAGAAGCTTTCCTCGGTTGTTCCATCCATAAATCCAAGTACCAATCCATACGCTCCTCCTCCTTATCGCTTTTCATAAAAGAACTGGTTTCTTATCCTTATTTTATCATACTTCCCCCTGTACCCAAAGCGTTATTTCCTATTTCATCTCTTTCCATACAAAAAGGGATGTCGCTTTTGCGACACCCCATTTTTCTTAAATCATTTCGTCCTCATCAATATATACGGTTTCCTCCGCAGGTGCAGTCTTTTCTTCCTCCGCACCCTCGGGAACGATTTCGATATTTCTGTATCTTGTCATACCCGTACCGGCAGGAATCAGCTTACCGATGATAACATTTTCCTTCAGACCGATCAGTGGATCAATCTTACCCTTGATGGCTGCTTCTGTCAGCACACGGGTTGTTTCCTGGAAGGATGCGGCAGACAGGAAGGAATCTGTTGCCAAGGAAGCCTTTGTGATACCAAGCAGAACTCTCGTACCCTTCGCAGGCTCTTTGCCCTCTGCCTCCAGTGCAGCGTTTGTGTTTTCAAAGGTCAGCCAGTCAACCAAAGAGCCGGGCAGGAATTCTGTATCCCCGTTTTCCTCGATTTTCACTCGCTTCAGCATTTGACGCACAATAACCTCGATATGCTTATCGCTGATTTCTACACCCTGCAGGCGGTAAACTCTCTGTACCTCCTGAATCATGTAGTCCTGTACGCCTCTCAGGCCCTTGATTTTCAGAATATCGTGAGGGTTTACGCTACCTTCTGTGATTTCGTCGCCGGCCTCAATTACGTCGCCGTCATAAACCTTGATTCTGGAGCCGTAAGGAATCAGATAATCCTTTGTTTCTCCTGTTTCGGGGTTTGTGATGATAACCTCACGCTTTTTCTTTGTATCGTTCAGTGTCACTCTGCCGCCGAATTCCGCAATGATAGCCAAGCCCTTGGGCTTTCTTGCCTCAAACAATTCTTCGACACGGGGAAGACCCTGTGTAATATCGTTACCTGCGATACCGCCTGTATGGAAGGTACGCATGGTCAGCTGTGTACCGGGCTCGCCGATGGACTGCGCCGCAATGATACCTACGGATTCGCCGATACGCACATATCTGCCGGAGGCCATGTTCGCACCGTAACACTTCGCACAAATACCCACTTCGGAACGGCAGGTCAGAACGGTTCTAATGAATACCTTCTTCACGCCCGCCTTTTCCACTGCTTCCGCCTGGTCAACCGTAATCATGGTGTCAGCGGGAACAATGATTTCGCCGGTATTCGGGTTAATAATATCGTAAGCAGACCATCTGCCACGGATACGGTCCTGCAAGCTTTCAATCACTTCGTTGCCGTCCATGAATGCGGAAATTTCCATGCAGGGTGTCTGAATGTCTCTGCCGTCACAGCAATCCCATTCTCTTACAATAATATCCTGAGATACGTCTACCAGTCGACGAGTCAAATAACCGGAGTCGGCTGTTTTCAGCGCCGTATCGGTCAGACCTTTACGTGCGCCGTGTGCGGAAATGAAGTACTCCAGTACGGACAGACCTTCACGGAAGTTCGCCTTGATGGGCAGCTCGATGATACCGCCGTTGGGGGATGCCATCAAGCCACGCATACCCGCAAGCTGTTTGATCTGTCTGTTGGAACCACGGGCACCGGAGTTCGCCATCATATAGATGTTGTTATATTTCCCCAGACCTGCCAGCAGTGCTGCCGTAATCTTGTCATCGGCAATGTTCCATGCCTCGATAACCTTCTGGTGACGTTCCTCGTCTGTCATCAAGCCTCGTCTGAATTTCTTTGTAATCATGTCAACCTTGGATTCCGCTTCCTCCAGATAATCCGCCTTTTCCTTAGGAATTTCCATGTCGGATACAGATACGGTCATGGCCGCTCTTGTGGAGAATTTGTAGCCCAAGGATTTGATTTTATCCAGTACGGATGCAGTCTCCGTTGCACCGCAGCGGTTAATGCACTTATTGATAACCTTACCGATCGCCTTCTTGTCAACCAAGAAGCTGATTTCGTAATCGAATTTTGTTTCCTCGTTTGTTCTGTCAACATAGCCCAAATTCTGAGGAATTGCTTCATTAAAGATGATACGTCCAACCGTTGTCTGCACCATTCTTGTTTCAGCCACGCCGTCAAATTCCAGTGTTCTTCTCACACGGATGATTTCCTGCAGGCTTACCTCATGGTTATCGTATGCCAAAATTGCCTCTTTTTCATCCTTGAAGGAGCGAATGATGATATCGCCCGCCTTCTTGATTACATTGCCTTCCGCATCCAAAACGTCCTCTGTATATTTCGGGTTCAAATCATCTCTTTCCAGAGTCAGATAATACATACCCAAAATCATATCCTGAGAGGGTACGGTTACAGGCGCACCATCGGAGGGCTTCAGCAGGTTGTTGGGGGAAAGCAGCAGGAATCTGCATTCTGCCTGTGCCTCCACACTCAAGGGAACGTGAACAGCCATCTGGTCGCCGTCGAAGTCGGCGTTAAATGCAGTACATACCAGAGGGTGCAGCTTAATCGCACGCCCCTCCACCAGAACAGGCTCAAATGCTTGGATACCCAGTCTGTGCAGTGTCGGCGCACGGTTCAGCATAACAGGATGCTCTCTGATAACCTCCTCCAGAATATCCCAAACCTCTGTCTGCAATCTTTCTACCATTCTCTTTGCGGACTTAATGTTGTGTGCCAAGCCGTCCTCAACCAGCTTCTTCATTACGAAGGGCTTAAACAGCTCGATTGCCATTTCCTTCGGCAGACCACACTGATAGATTTTCAATTCGGGGCCTACAACGATAACGGAACGGCCGGAGTAGTCAACACGTTTGCCCAGCAGGTTCTGACGGAAACGGCCCTGTTTGCCCTTCAGCATATCGGAAAGGGATTTCAGCGCACGGTTACCGGGGCCCGTTACGGGACGTCCACGGCGACCATTGTCAATCAATGCGTCAACCGCCTCCTGCAGCATTCTTTTTTCGTTTCTTACAATAATATCGGGCGCACCCAAGTCCAGCAGTCTTTTCAGACGGTTGTTTCTGTTGATAACCCTTCTATACAGGTCATTCAGGTCACTTGTTGCAAAACGGCCGCCGTCCAGCTGTACCATAGGACGAATTTCGGGCGGAATAACCGGAATCGCATCCAAAATCATCCATTCGGGCTTGTTGCCGGAAAGGCGGAAGCTTTCAATAACCTCCAGCTTCTTGATGATACGCACACGCTTCTGCCCTGTGGTATCCTGCAGCTGCTCCTTCAGCTCAACAGCCTCTTTCTCCAAATCAATGTCCTGCAGCAGTCTTTTGATTGCCTCTGCACCCATTGCCGCCTCAAAGGCGTTGCCGTATTTGTCATACGCCTCTCTGTATTCTCTTTCTGTCAAAAGCTGCTTGTACTGCAGCTCGGTGTCCCCTGCATCCAGCACAATGTAGGATGCAAAGTATAAAACCTTTTCCAAGGCTCTGGGGCTCATGGAAAGAATCAGTCCCATTCTGGAGGGAATCCCCTTGAAATACCAGATATGAGAAACGGGAGCGGCCAGCTCAATGTGGCCCATTCTCTCACGTCTAACCTTTGCCTTCGTTACCTCAACGCCGCAGCGGTCGCAGACAACGCCTTTGTAACGGATTCTTTTATATTTACCACAATGACATTCCCAGTCTTTTGTGGGCCCGAAAATTCTTTCGCAGAACAGACCGTCCTTCTCAGGTTTCAGTGTTCTATAATTGATGGTTTCAGGTTTTTTTACTTCCCCTCTGGACCATTCATGGATTTTTTCGGGAGATGCCAAACCAATCTTGATGGAATCAAATACGATTCCCTGATCTGTATTCTGTGTGCTCATGGGTTTGTTCTCCTTTCTTATTCTTCATCCTCGTAATCGAAATCATCCTCACCGCTGTCGCCGGAATAATCATCGGAAAGCAGGTCGCTGTTGTCTGCCTCCACGCCGGTTTCATCGTCAAAGAGGAATTCTCTCATCAGCTCCTCCTCCGCTGTCATGGTAGGGGGCTGACGGTATTCGTCCTCCTCATAGCCGTCGATGTTCACATTCAAATCATCCACATCTTCGATACATTCCTTAATCTCAACCTCTGTCTGGTCCTCACGCAGCACACGGATGTCCAGTGCCAAGGACTGCAGCTCCTTCAGCAATACCTTGAAGGATTCGGGAACGCCGGGCTCGGGGATGTTTTCGCCCTTTACGATTGCTTCGTATGTTTTCACACGGCCGACAATATCGTCGGATTTCACTGTCAAAATTTCCTGCAAGGTATAAGCCGCACCGTATGCCTCCAGTGCCCAAACCTCCATCTCGCCAAAGCGCTGGCCGCCGAACTGCGCCTTGCCGCCCAAGGGCTGCTGGGTAACCAGAGAGTACGGGCCGGTGGAACGTGCGTGAATCTTTTCGTCAACCAGATGGTGCAGCTTCAGGTAGTGCATGAAGCCGATGGTTACACGGTTGTCAAACGGCTCGCCGCTGCGGCCGTCTCTCAGCTGAACCTTACCGTCTCTGCCAAGCGCAACGCCCTTCCATTCCTCTCTGTGGTCTCTGTTTGCATACAGCTCATCATAAATGTCGCCGTTCAGGAGGGGCTTCCACTTTTCAGAAAATTCCTCCCAGCTTGTATTTACATAATCATTTGCCATTTCCAGTGTATCCATGATGTCAATTTCGTTTGCACCATCGAATACGGGTGTGCTGATTTTCCAGCCCAATGCCTTTGCCGCTAAGGAAAGGTGGGTTTCCAAAACCTGCCCGATATTCATACGGGAAGGAATACCCAGAGGGTTCAGCACGATGTCCAGAGGACGTCCGTTCGGCAGGAAGGGCATATCCTCTACGGGCAGCACACGGGAAACAACACCCTTGTTGCCGTGACGGCCCGCCATCTTGTCACCAACGGAGATTTTACGCTTCTGTGCAATATAAACACGAACCAGCTGATTTACACCGGGGCCAACATCGTCGCCGTTTTCTCTTGTGAACACCTTTACGTCCACAATGATACCGGTTTCGCCATGAGGCACACGCAGGGAGGTATCTCTAACCTCTCTTGCCTTTTCGCCGAAGATGGCACGCAGCAGTCTTTCCTCTGCGGTCAGCTCTGTTTCGCCCTTCGGTGTTACCTTGCCCACCAGAATATCGTTGGGGCGTACCTCGGCACCGATGCGGATGATCCCTCTGTCATCCAAATCCTTCAGCGCATCCTCGCCCACGTTGGGAATGTCTCTTGTAATTTCTTCAGGCCCAAGCTTTGTGTCTCTTGCGTCTGCCTCAAATTCGCTGATGTGAACAGAGGTGTAAACGTCCTCCTGTACCAGCTTTTCGCTCAGCAAAACAGCATCCTCGTAGTTGTAGCCTTCCCAAGTCATAAAGCCGATCAGAGGGTTCTTGCCCAGTGCCAGCTCGCCCTTGCAGGTGGAAGCACCGTCTGCGATAATCTGGTCTGCCTCCACTCTCTGTCCCAGGTCCACAATAGGCTTCTGGTTCAAGCAGGTGCTCTGGTTGGATCTCTGATATTTAATCAGCTTATATACATCTCTCTGAGAGTTGTCGTTTCTAACCACGATTTCATCTGCGGAAACTCTTTCCACAACACCGGGGTTCTTTGCAATAATGCAGATACCGGAGTCCTTCGCAGTCTTGTATTCCATACCTGTGCCGACAACAGGGGAATCTGTCACCAGCAGAGGCACAGCCTGACGCTGCATGTTGGAGCCCATCAGCGCACGGTTCGCGTCATCGTTTTCCAGGAAGGGAATCAATGCAGTCGCAACGGATACCATCTGCTTGGGCGAAACGTCCATAAGCTGTACCTGTTTTCTGTCCACCTCAATGATTTCCTCTTTGCGACGGCCGGAAACCTTCTTATGCACAAAATGGCCTTCCTCATCCAAAGGCTCATTCGCCTGTGCTACGTTGTAGATTTCTTCTTCATCCGCTGTCACATAAATGAATTCATCTGTAACAACAGGCTCCTCGCCGCTCTGGTCAACCTTTCTGTAGGGTGCCTCAATAAAACCGTATTCATTGATGCGTGCAAAGGTTGCCAATGTGTTAATCAAGCCGATGTTCGGACCTTCCGGGGTCTCAATGGGGCACATTCTGCCGTAATGGGAATGGTGAACGTCACGCACCTCGAAGCCGGCTCTATCTCTGGACAGACCGCCGGGGCCCAGTGCGGAAAGTCTTCTCTTGTGTGTCAGCTCGGACAGAGGGTTGTTCTGGTCCATGAACTGAGAAAGCTGAGAGCTGCCGAAGAATTCCTTAATCGCAGCCGTAACCGGACGCACGTTAATCAACGCCTGCGGTGTCACAACAGCCAAATCCTGTGTGGTCATTCTTTCACGAACCACTCTTTCCATTCTGGAAAGACCGATACGGAACTGGTTCTGCAGCAGCTCGCCGACAGAACGGATACGTCTGTTGCCCAAATGGTCAATGTCATCCACATTGCCGTAGCCGTAATCCAAATGAATCACATAGTTAATGGATGCAAAAATATCTTCTAATGTAATGTGCTTGGGCAGCAGCTCATGGATGTTTTCCTTGATTGCCGCCTTCAGCTCCTCTGCGGTTGCGTTTTCCTCCAGCAGCTTTGCCAGCATAGGATAGTAAACTCTTTCCTTAATGCCGAATTGCTCTGCCGTCAGTCCGAATTCCTCCAGATAGCCGTCAATCCTAACGCTCTGGTTGCTCAGAATCTTAACCTTTTTGTCCTCTGCCAGAATATACAGATAGCCTGCACCGCTGTCCTGAATCTTGTCACACAGCTCCGGTATCAAAAGTGCGCCCTCCTCGGCAATCACTTCGCCTGTCATGGGGTCCACAACAGCCTCCGCCAAAACCGCATCACGCACACGGTTTCTCAGTGCCAGCTTTTTGTTGAATTTATAACGGCCCACCTTCGCCAAATCATATCTCTTGGGATCAAAGAGCATACCGTTCAGCAGGGAAGCGGAGCTTTCCACTGTGGGAGGCTCGCCGGGACGCAGCTTTTTGTAAATCTCAATCAAACCTTCTTCATAGGATTTTGCAACGTCCTTTTCCAGTGTTGCCACAATCTTAGGCTCCTCGCCGAACAGCTCAAGGATTTCCGCATCTGTGCCAACGCCCATTGCACGAATCAAAACAGATACGGGAACCTTTCTCGTTCTGTCCACTCTTACATAAAATACATCATTGGAATCTGTTTCATATTCCAGCCAAGCACCCCTGTTGGGAATCACTGTGGAGGAAAGCAGCTTCTTGCCGACCTTATCAAATTCAGATGCGTAATAGATACCGGGAGAACGTACCAGCTGGCTGACAATAACACGCTCCGCACCATTGATAATGAAGGTACCCGTTTCTGTCATCAGAGGGAAATCGCCCATAAAGATTTCCTGTTCCTTTAATTCATCCAGCTCTCTATTGTAAAGTCTTGCCTTCACACGCAGGGAAGCGGCATAGGTCGCATCTCTTTCTCTGCATTCTTCAATAGAGTATTTCGGCTCGGAATCCAAAGAAAAATCAATAAATTCCAGTATCAGATTGCCGCTGAAGTCTGTAATGGGAGAAATATCCTCAAATACCTCCTTCAGTCCTTCGTCCAAAAACCACTGATAACTGTTCTTCTGCACTTCAATCAGGTTCGGCATTTCCAGAACTTCGTTGATTTTGGAATAACTGATTCTGGTTGTGTCACCCATGTGGAGCGCACGAATTCTGTTTTTTTCCATCTTGTCACCTCTCGTAATCTAAACTGCACCGACAAAATCGCCGCTGTTAAGCGGATAAAAGAAGTTGCACCCTTGGCACAAGTTCCTTTTATTTTCTTCTTTCAACTCTAAAAACGGCTTGCTTGCTCACTTCTGCACAAAAATTTAGAATTTTTCAAACAAAGCAAGACCTTTGCCTGCCCTTCCTTTGATCAGAAGACATGACAAAAGCCTGTTTATTCAAAAAATTCTATTCCTTACCACTGCAAACCTCACACCGAAGTGTGCCGCTTTTATATAATCTAAACAAAAACCACATCATTTTCAACAGCCCACAGGGCAGTTTGCCTGTAAAAAGTGCAAAAATCAAAACTTCCTGTTGAAATTTGCAATCCCCTGTGCTATACTCAATAGCATCATGGGTTGATGTGCGTATCTGCTAATGTGGAGATTATTCTACCACGTTTGGCAACGTCTGTCAAGCCTTTTTTTATGCCTTTTCCCCGAAAATCAAGGCTTTTCCGCCCCATCCCCCTCCTCGGCACCATCGCTCCCCCTTTTCCGCAGCACCTTTCCCAAATCGCACCCTTTTCCTCTCGTTTCCCGCCTTTTCAGTGATGTTTGACACTTGATTTTTTGTCAAAATTTCAATTTAGCCAAAACACCTCCCATTCCAAGCCAAAATTTCATTACTTATTTTTTATTTCGCCCCCTCCGAAAATCGCATTTTTGTGAATTATTTTCGTACTTTTTTTGATACAATCACACTTTCCTTTACTTCTCCCGCTTTTCCTGCTAAACTGAGTGGTATGATTTCGACAGAAAGAAGGAGATTTCTTGAAACAAAACTACCAACTTGTGCTCGATAAAACCCTCCAAGCCTTAGAGGGCAAGCGTCCGTCTCTGCTTTTGCATAGCTGCTGCGGGCCCTGCTCCTCCTATGTCATGGAATATCTTGCACAGCATTTTGATATTACCATCTTCTATTATAATCCCAACATTTCCCCTGCCGCAGAATTTCAGTTTCGTGCGGCGGAACAGCAGCGGCTCATTCGGGAAATGGATCTCGGCGTGTCCTTCCTCCTCGGAAAATATGAGCCGGAGCGCTTCTTTTCCTTGGCAAAGGGACACGAAACAGAGGCAGAGGGCGGCGAACGCTGCTTCAAGTGCTATCGTCTGCGTCTGGAGGAAACCGCAAAGGCAGCAAAGGCAGGCGGCTTTTCCTTCTTTACCACCACCCTTTCCATCAGTCCGCATAAAAACGCACAGGTTTTGAATGAATTGGGAAAGGAAATTTCCGAAGCCTACGGTGTCCCCTATCTCTTTTCCGATTTCAAAAAGAAAAACGGCTATCGTCGCTCCTGCGAGCTGTCCGCAGAATATCATCTCTATCGGCAGGATTATTGCGGCTGTCCCTTCTCCAAGGCAGAGGCAGAGGCCCGCCGTGCATCCGCAAAAGAAAGGAGCCTTGCCAATGACACAGAAAAATAAAGGCGTTTGCTGCATTTTGCTTTCCTCCTTTTCCTTTGCGCTGATGAATTTGTTTGTGCGCCTTTCGGGAGATTTGCCCTCTGTGCAGAAAAGCTTTTTCCGCAATTTCGTGGCAATGCTTTTCGCCTTGTTTATTCTCCTGAAGGAACGCCCCACAGTCAAGCTCGATTGGGATTCCAAAAAATTTCTTTTCCTGCGCTCCTTCTGCGGCACCGTCGGCATCCTCTGCAATTTCTATGCCGTCGATCATCTCGTCCTTGCGGATGCGTCCATGCTGAATAAGATGTCACCCTTTTTCGCCATCCTTTTCGGCATCCTCATTTTAAAGGAAAGAATCAATCTCTTTCAAGGGCTTTGTGTAGCGGCGGCATTCCTCGGCACATTGTTCGTCATTAAGCCGAACCCCACCAATCTTGCGTGCCTTCCCGCCTTGGTTGGTCTTTTGGGCGGCTTGGGTGCCGGCATTGCCTATACCTATGTGCGTGCCTTGGGCATGAAGGGGGTAAAAGGGCCGTTCATCGTGTTCTTTTTCTCCGCCTTTTCCTGCGTTTGCACCCTGCCCTATCTCCTCCTCCGCTATCATCCCATGACACCTGCACAGCTTGGCACACTTTTGCTTGCAGGCTTGGCAGCGGCAGGCGGGCAATTCTCCATCACCGCCGCATATACCTATGCCCCCGCCAGAGAAATTTCCGTCTATGATTATAGCCAGATTATTTTCTCTGCCATCCTCGGCTATTTCGTCTTTGGGCAGGTTTCCGATGCGTTCAGCTGGTTGGGCTATCTCATCATCACCTCCACCGCAGTCGCAATGTTCCTGCGCAATAACCGTCATCATCCCTGTAAAAGCTAAAAAAGGAGACTCTTTATGCTATTGGAAAAGGTTTCTCAAACCCTCAACCGAATCGGAAACGAACGCCTGCAGCTCCCCATTTTTTATGAAAGTCCGGTGGCACTGCGGTTTGAAACAGGCGATCCCTCTCTGGATATTTTTCTGGATAAAGTCCACCTCAATCCGACCTATCTGCGTGGGGCGTTTTGGCGTGTTTCCCTTTTGTATGAAAAAGCAAAGCCCTTCGATACATTGCTTTGGGTGCTTTATCGTACCCCCGATTTAGAAACGGATGTCGATGCCATCATCGAACGCTTTTGCATGCTCACGCATTTGCCCACTCCCGCCGAGGTCTATCAGCAGCAGGTAACCACTGCAGATGAAGAGCCGATGGTACGCATTTTTCTCCTTTGGGATATGAGGCAAACGCCGCCCCGCATTGCCCCCTTGCTGAAGGGCATTTTGTCCGCCGATTTCAAGGGCTTTCAGGAGCTGTCCTCTGCCGTTTTCTTTTTCGATACCGAAAGACACCTCCTCCTTCATCCCTATGATGATCGGGGCGCAGATGTCGTTGCGGAAAAAGCAGAAACCATCCGCTTTCTCTATCAGGATTGTAAAAATTGGCTTTTGTCCTATGATTTTGAGCGCATGAAAGCCATCTTTGAAGCATAAAAAAAGAGCGAACTCCATGCTTTCAGCCTTTGGAGCTCGCTCTTTTCTCATTTCTGCGCCATGTCAATCAATTCCTGCAAGGTATATATCTTCGTTTCATTCCCAAAATCAATTTTGATGTTATATGCCTCCGCCGCAGGCTTTTCGCCGTCCGCAATCATCATCGCAACGGCCTCGTCCCCTTCTTCAAACATAATCACGCCGCTTGTTTTTTCATTTCCGTTTTGTATCGTCACAGTGTTCTCCTTCGGCACCTCAACCTCCGCCAAGCCGCCGTTCTTCAGCTCCACATTCATCCGCTCTCCACTGCCGATTTGCAGCATATTCAAATTCATCCCCCAGCAATACTCCTTCGATGCCTGCTCCTGTGTCTCCCCGGGCAGTCTCCAAACGTTTCTCAGCGAAATTGATGCAACCTCGGAATCATAAAAAGAGCCAACATTCGTCAGACTGCCCTTCTCCACCGAAAAATTCAGATAAAGCATATCTCCCTCCAGCTTCGGCTCCATCGTAATCTCCTGCGGGTTAATGGCAAACCCCCTCGCAAACGCCTTGTATCCAAAGCCGCCCACACCAATGCAAATCACAACCGCCATGGCAACTGCCCTTCTCATTCTGCGGTTAAACTTCCGAAACGGATTGATTTTCCGCCCTTCCTTTTCCTCCTTCGCCTGCACATCCTCCTGCATTTGCTCCAAAATTTCCTTGCAGGGCGCACATTCCGCAACGTGTGCCGTAATCTCCCGGTTGCTTTCCTCGCTCGTCAAGCCATCCACATAGCTTGGCAGTAAGTCTCTGATAATTTCACATTTCATCTCTGCCGACCTCCTTTATAATTCTCTGCTTTGCACGGTAAAAGGTAACTCTCGCCCAGTTTTCATTTCTGCCGCAAATTTCCCCAATCTCCTTAAAGGAAAATCCTCCCGTAATCCGCAGCAGAAAAACCTCCTTCCCGTTCTCCTCCAAAATATGTACCGCCTTCATCACTTCCAGCGTCTGCTCCCTTCTGCAATAGCCGCTCTCCACGCCATCCTCGGCGCCGCTCTCCTGCAAAGGCTCCGTTTTTCTTCTTTTCCGTTTGTCCAATTCCTGATACCAGATGTGCTTCGCAATTTGGCAAAGCCATGTGGAAACCTTGCAGCTTCCATCGTATTTCCCCGAAGAACGAATTGCCCGATAAAACGTCTCTTGGGTTAATTCCTCCGCCAAATCCGCATTGCCGCAAAGGCTCATCAAATATTTGAATACAAACGTGCCATATTCTTCAAAATCCTTTTCGGGCTGAAACATTCCTCCGCCTCCCTTCTCATCATTTACCTATATATCCGTTTCAAAGCCATTTCGTTACAGCTCATTCATTTTTTCCGAAATAAAAAGAATCTCTCCTCCTTCAAGAATTTGAGATTCCTTTTATTCCGAAAAAAACAGGAAAAGGGACGGATTTCTCCGTCCCTTCCGAGTATTTTGCTTATCGTCTTTGTGTAATCGAACGCAAATTTTTCAAATTAGGTTAAATTATACCAGACCCTGAGCCATCATTGCAGCTGCAACTTTCTTGAAGCCTGCGATGTTAGCACCAGCTACCAGGTTGTAGCCCAGGCCAGCGCCTTCTGCTGCTTCTACAGAAATCTTGTGGATGTTCTTCATGATACCAACCAGTTTAGCGTCAACTTCTGCGCCATCCCAGCTATATCTCATGGAGTTCTGAGCCATTTCCAGAGCGGAAACTGCTACACCACCAGCGTTAACTGCTTTAGAAGGAGCAACGATCATGCCGGGTTCTGCCATAGCACGAGCCAGACCTTCGTTTGTTGTAGGCATGTTAGCTACTTCGATGTAGTATTTTGTGCCGTTAGCGATGATCTGTTCGATTTCGGGAACATCCAGTTCGTTCTGGTATGCTGCGGGCATGCAGATATCTACTTTCTGACCCCAAGGTTTCTTCTTAGCGAAGAATTCGCAACCGAACTTGTCAGCGTAGTCCTGCGCACGGTTTCTGCCGGAGTTTCTCATTTCCAGCATGTAGTTGAATTTTTCTTCTGTTGTGATACCTTCGGGATCGTAGCAGTAGCCGTCGGGACCGGACAGAGTAACAACCTTACCACCCAGCTGAGCAACCTTCATAGCAATACCCCAAGCTACGTTACCGAAACCGGACATAGCAACTGTCTTGCCTTCGAATGTGTCGCCGCAGTGTGTCAGAACTTCGTTTACATAGTATGTAGCGCCGTAGCCTGTTGCTTCGGGTCTGAACAGGGAACCGCCGTATTCCAGACCTTTACCTGTCAGAACGCCATTTTCCCAGCAGCCTTTGATTCTCTTGTACTGGCCATACAGGAAGCCGATTTCTCTGCCGCCTACGCCGATGTCACCAGCGGGAACGTCAACGTCGGGACCGATGTGTCTGTAAAGTTCTGTCATGAATGCCTGGCAGAATCTCATGATTTCCATATCGGATTTGCCGTTAGGGTCGAAGTCGGAACCACCCTTGCCGCCGCCGATAGGCAGGCCTGTCAGGGAGTTTTTGAAGATCTGTTCGAAGCCCAGGAATTTAACAACGCCGGAGTATACGTTGGGAGCGAAACGCAGACCGCCCTTGTAAGGCCCGATTGCAGAGCTGAACTGTACTCTGAAACCTCTGTTTACGTTTACCTTACCAGCATCGTCTACCCATGTAACTCTGAAGGAAACCTGTCTTTCAGGCTCTACCAGTCTTTCCAGCAGACCCATTTTTTCATATTCGGGGTGCAGTTCTACTTCTTTTTCGATAGAAGCGAAAACTTCTTCTACTGTCTGGATGAATTCAGGTTCATGTGCGTCACGTCTTTTTACCTGTTCGATTACGCGTTCAATATAAGCGTTCATAACTCTTTGACCTCCTATTGTTTATACAATAACAATTAGTATTTTTCCGCACAGTTAAAATGCGGCTTTGCCCCATGCGGTTAGGGCAAAATGAAGAGAAAGCAGCGGGGAAATATTTTTGCTTTTGTGGAGCATAACAATCCCTATTGCCTCTTTCCGAAAATATTATAACACATATTTTAAACTTGTGTAGTATTTTTTTCAATTTTTGAGATAATTTTTACACAAATTTTGACCTTGAAAATTATGCAAAAAAACGTATCTTTTATTTTTCCGTCAAATATTCCAACGAAACATCGTTTTTTTCTGTTTCTTTTAAGCATTTCGCACCGTTTGCACAAAAAAATTGCACTTTCAGCCGCACAAGCACAGCTTTTCGCCCTTGCCCGCCCCATAAGAAATTGTTATTTATCTGTCATAATTACACTATATTTCAGTCAAATTCTGCCCTCTAAAAAGAAAAACACCTACTTCGACGCAGGTGTTTCCTCTTGTTTTTTATTCTGCTTTCCTTTTAAATAGGCCGCCAAAATCAAAGCCATGCTTTTCCTTCTGCTCCTCCTCGCCGCCGTCAGAGATAAACTCAATATAACGGCCCGTGCCGATGGCAACGCAGCTCACGGCATCCTCTGCCACCATGGCATGAATCCCCGTTCTGCTCTGAATCAGCTTATCCAGACCATACAGCAGGCTGCCGCCGCCCGTCATCACAATCCCTCTTTCATAAATATCCGCCGCCAGCTCAGGAGGGGTACGCTCCAAAACGCCATGTACCGCTTCCGCAATCGCCGCCACGGATTCCTGCAATGCCTCCAGCATTTCATCAGAGGTTACCGTAAAGTTCTTCGGCAGGCCTGTAATCAGGTTTCTGCCACGCACATCCAGTGTAACGGGAATCGTACGAGCAAAGGCTGTGCCGATTTTGATTTTCAAATCCTCCGCCGTTCTTTCGCCAATCAAAACATTGTGCTTCTTGCGGATGTAGCGAATGATGGCATCATCAAAGTTATCCCCCGCAATCTTCAGGGAATAGCTGACCACCGTTCCCCCAAGGGAAATCACGGCAATGTCCGTTGTGCCGCCGCCGATGTCCACCACCATGCTGCCGCACGCACGGGAAATATCAATCCCCGAACCAATCGCCGCCGCAATCGGCTCCTCAATGATATGCACCCTTCTTGCGCCCGCCTGTCTGGTTGCGTCCTCAACCGCTCTTTTTTCGACCTCCGTCACGCTGCTCGGTACACAAACCGCAATCGTCGGCTTCACGAAGGAACGCTTTCCCATCGCCTTTTCAATAAAATACTGCAGCATTTTTTCCGTCACTTCATAATTGGAAATAACGCCCTCTCGCAGCGGGCGAATCGCAACAATGTTGCCGGGGGTTCTCCCCAGCATCCGTCTGGCCTCCTCGCCCACAGCCAAAATGGAATTTGTGTCCTTATCTATCGCAACCACAGAGGGTTCCCGAATCACAATGCCCTGCCCCTTAATATATACCAGAACAGTGGCAGTGCCAAGGTCAATGCCGATGTTTTCGCCAAAACTCATAAAATTAAACATACCGCCGCTCCTTTGTTCTTCCCTTCAAAATTATTCTGTGTCTTTTCAGTATACTGGAATCTTGCGCTCTTGAAAAGCCCCGTTTGTAGAAAAAAACAGTTTTTCTGCCATATAAATAGAAAATAAATAAAAATCTGCCATTTTTTTCTTATTTTACCTGCTCACGCAAAATTTGCAACCCCTTTTGCAGCTGTGTGTCCTGCTCTGTCGAAATTTCCGCCGTCGGTGTGCCTTGGCAGCTCTCCGGCAGCTCAACCACCACATCTGGCGCAATCCCCACGCCATGAATGGAAGTGCCATTCGGTGTGTAATATTTCTGCACCGTCACATTCAGACCGGAGCCGTCCGGCAAAACAAAGAGCCGCTGCACCAAGCCCTTGCCGAAGGTTTGGTTGCCCACCAGTGTCCCTCGTGCCGTATCCTTCACCGCACCCGCAAAAATTTCCGATGCACTGGCGCTGTTTTCATTCACAAGCACCACCAAAGGAAGCTTCAAATATTTGTTGTCGCATTTCAAATCCTTTCGGTTTTGCTTTTTGTCCAGGGTATAAACCATTGTGCCCTCCGGCAGCAGCTCATCCCCGATTTGATAAACAGAATGTACCAGCCCGCCGGGGTTATCCCGCAAGTCCAAAATCAACCCCTGCATACCCTCCTTCTGCAAGGCAGTCAGTGCCTCCTTGAACTGCGTATAGGTGTTCTCCTTAAAGCCGTTGATGGAAATATACCCGATTTTTCCCTCCTGCATACGATAAGCAACACTCTCCACCTCAACCGTTGCACGCTTCATGCTAAATTCCTTCTCCGCACCGTCACGCTGCACCCGAATCGTAACCGCAGTGCCCTCCTCGCCACGAATCTTTGCCGCAACCTCCGAAAGTAGCTTGCCCCGCATATCCTCGCCATCCACGCCGATAATCACGTCGCCTGCCTGCAATCCCGCTGTTTCCGCCGGCTGTCCCGGCATCACGCTGCTGATGATAACCTCATTGCTCTGCGTCGCATAAACCTCAATCCCCACGCCGTCAAAATTGCCGTTGGTGTTGTCCAAATATTGCCGCAGGTTTTCCTTCGGCATATAATATGTATACTTGTCTCCCACGCCGGCAAGCATCCCTGCACAAAGCATATCCTCCAGCTTGCCTTGGTCGATGTCCTCCACATAATATTTGTCCAAATAGCTCTGTATCACATCCACCTTTGCATCCTTGCTCATGCTGATTTCAAAGGGAAGGACATGCCAAGGAATCATGTGGCAAAGGGGCTTCCACGCCAAATTCAGCAGCAAAACCAGTGCCATCGCCACACCAAAGCCCTTCCAAAATTCTTTTTTCTTCATGCTATCGCCTCTTTTTCCAGACTTTCTTTATCCTATGTTTTCCCCATCGGAATTATCCTATAAGAAAGGGGAAGTATTCTCCAAAACACTTCCCCTCTTTTTTCATTGCTATTTTGTTTTCCCGACTGCTTATACCCGCAAATGCTTACGGATAGAGGATACACTGCCGATAACCCCCAGTGCCACACCGAAAATGATGCCGAAGGGGAACAGGAATCCAAATACGTCCCCTGCCAAACGGAACTGGATAAACTTAATCACAGGCAGATATTCAAAAATCGCACTTGTCACCTTCGTGTAAATCGGAAGTCCCAGCACCAAGGGTACCAAAGCCCCCACAATGCCGATGATAACGCCCTCAAGAATAAAGGGCCAGCGGATAAACCAGTCGGTTGCCCCCACATATTTCATAATGTTGATTTCAACCCGTCGGTTCATCACCGAAATACGAATGGTGTTAATGATAATCATGACAGAAATCACCCCAAGCAGCAGCATAACCAGCACACTGCCGATGTTAAACACACGGCTTGCCTTCAGCAGCAGCTCCGTTTCCGTCTGTCCGTGGCGGATGTTGTCAATCCCGTCCACCTTCTCCAAGGCAGTCAAAACCGCCTCCTGATTCTCAATGCTGTCCAAGGAAATCGAGAAGGAGTGAGACAGCGGGTTGTTCTCCTTGTCCAAGCCCACAAAAATATCCTCATCGGCGCCCCAGTCCTTCTTCAGCTCCGTCAAGGCATCCGTCGGGGAAATATATTCCACACTGACCACATGGTCTATCTTCGCAATCTCATCCTTCATGCTTTCGATTTCCTCTCCGGTCAGGTCTCCCTTCAGGAAAACGGAAATCCCAATGGAATCCTCCATCTGGTCCAGCATATATTGCAAATTGCTCCCCACGCAGTAGGAAAAGGATAAAATCGAAATACAGGCTGCAACAGCGACAATGGAAGCCATGGTCATCAGCATATTCTTCTTCAAGCCGCTGAGGCCCTCTCTTATAAAATATCTAATCGTACTAGGCTTCATCGCTATAACCACCCTTTTCAATATCTCTCACAATGTGACCGTTCTTCAGCGTAACCACACGCTTTTGCATGGCATCCACAATATCTCTTGCGTGTGTTGCCATAACGATAGTGGTGCCTCGCTTATTGATATCATCCAAAAGCTTCATAATCCCATACGCTGTTTCGGGATCCAGATTCCCCGTCGGCTCGTCGCAAATCAAAATCGGGGGGTTGTTGGCAATGGCTCTTGCCAGGGCCGTTCTCTGCTGCTCCCCGCCGGAAAGCTGGTTGGGATAGCTTCTGCCCTTCTGCCCCAAGCCCACCAAGGAAAGCACGGCAGGCACGTTTCTGCGGATAATCCGTCCGGGTGCCTCGATAACACGCATCGCAAAGGCAACATTTTCATATACCGTCTTGTTGGGCAGCAGGCGGAAGTCCTGAAAAACCACCCCAAGATTACGGCGCAGATAAGGAATCTGCCTTCTGTTCAATTCATTTGTTTTCACCTTGTTGATGATGATTTCTCCATCGGTCGGATCAAGCTCCTTCAGCAGCAGCTTCATCAGTGTGGATTTACCGGAACCGCTCGAGCCAACAATGAAAACAAATTCGCCCTTGTTGATGTGCAGGTTGATATTTTCCACGCCCGTCGAACCGTTGGGATATACCTTTGTTACGTTATTCATGTGTATCATAACGTATCTCCCTCTTTCTGAAAAAGTTTTTCATGTGAAAATTCTTCGACGTATTTTTCCTTTTTTCGTCTTTATACAGTACTTGATTATACCATAAATAAAAAACGGGAACAAGAGGAATACCATTGGTAAAATAGCCGATTTTCTTAAAATTCTCTTATTTTTTCCCTTCCACAGAAAAAGGGACAGGAAATCCTGCCCCCTCTTTGCTCGTCAAAAATCCGCTTAATATGCCATCTTGTCCATGTAAATCATATATTTGCTTACCATCAGCGTAATCTTGAAAATGATGGCATCGTCAAAGTTACGCAAATCCAAGCCGGTCATTTTCTGCAGCTTATCCAGTCTGTAAACCAGTGTGTTTCTGTGGATATAAAGCTGACGGCTCGTCTCGGATACGTTCAGGTTGTTTTCAAAGAATTTGTTTACGGTTGCCAGTGTTTCGTCATCGAAATCATCCATCGTCAGTCCATGCAGAACCTCCTTGATGAACATACGGCACAAGGGCAAAGGAAGCTGATAAATCAGACGGCCAATCCCCAGCTTTTCGTAATTGACGATGTATTTGTCTGTTTCAAAAATCTTGCCAACCTCCAGTGCCATCTTCGCTTCCTTATAGGAACGGGAAACGTCCTTCAAATCGCTCACAATGGTACCGCTGGAAATGTAAACACGGCTGTTGGTTTCCGCATTCAAGGTTTCCTCAATGGTCTTTGCAATGCGGTCGATTTCATCTGCGGTTTCCTTCTCCCGCAGCTCCTTCACCAAAATAATGCTATGCTCGTCCACTGCGGTCACAAAGTCCTTTGTTTTTGCAGGGAAAACGCTGCGCACAATTTCCACCACATTCATTTCCTTGTCGATATTGGTTTCAATCAAATAAACAATGCGATGCACATTGTTTTCGATATGCAGCTTTTTCGCACGGCTGTAAATATCCACCAGCAGCAGATTATCCAGCAACAGATTTTTGATAAAGTTGTCCTTATCATATCTTTCCTTATAAGCAACCAAAAGGCTCTGAATCTGGAAAGCGGCAATCTTGCCGATTTGATAGCCGGATTCGTCCTCCCCCTTCACCTGAATCACATATTCGGGAACGCCGTTGTCATAAATTTTGAAATACTGATAGCCCAAAATCAACTGGCTTTCCGCAGGAGAGCTGATGAAATTTTCCACCGCATCAATCTGACGGCCGATCATGTTTTCCTCTGTGGTGGCAATCACCTTGCCCTCCTTCTCCACAACACTCAGCTCTTTTCTTGTGATGCTCTTCAATCCGTCGATGGTACTTTGCAAAATCTGATTTGAAATCATCGCCTTCACCTCAATACTTTTTTCTGCTTCTCAATCCAACACTTTCGTTTTTCTTCTCTGTATAAATTGTCTAAAAACCCCTTGCAAACGAGGTATCAATTTCGCCTATGCTCATTTTATAACAAAATGCCAAAAAAAGAAAGAGGAAAGTGTAAAAAAACAGTAAAAATCTCTTTCGACTTGATTTTTCCATAAAAAAAGGGGCTGTTTTTTATGGAAACTGCCCCTTGATTTTAACAAAGCCGAGCGGAAAACTCGTTTTTCCGTTCAAAATGCGCTGTCATTTTTACTTGTCTGCACCTGTCCGCCTCCAAAACTGCATGGATATCCGCAAAGCACAATTTTCTCTTTCAGTCGATATTCCTAATAATGCTTTTGCCTGCATGGCTTTCTTGTTTGAAAAAACACAAAAGCCCCTTGCCTCAGTGTCCTCTGTTTCTCAGCACCGCCCAGACGAATTTCGGCAAACGCAGCATCCTTCTCCATCTGGTCGGCTGTGTAATCAGGCGGTGGAACCATTCCAGTCCCAGCTTCTGAAAAATCCTCGGCGCACGCTTCACATTTCCCGCCATCACATCAAAGCTGCCGCCAACGCCAATGGCCACCTTCGCCCCAACCAAGCGGATGTTTTCATAAATCCACTTTTCCTGCTTGGGCGCACCCAGTCCCACCAGCAGTACGGAGGGCGCCTTCTTTTTAATATCCTGAATGATTTTCTTTTCCTCTTTTTCATCAAAGTAGCCGTTATGCACACCGACCACCTGCAAGCCGGGGTATTTCTTCATCATTTTTCTGGCGGCCGTCGCCGCAACACCGGGCGCACCGCCAAAGAAGTAGAAGGTCTCCCCGCTTACCGCCAGCTCTGCCATCAGGTTTTGCGTCAGGTCATAGCCCGCCACTCTCTCCCGCAGGCGAATTTCGCTGTATTTGGATGCCCAAACAACGCCGATTCCGTCCGGCACCACCAGGTCGGCCTCCTGCAAAATGCTCATCAGCTCCGCATCCGCTCCGGCCTCCATCACAATTTCGGGGTTGGGGGTACAGATGAAATGCTGCCCGCCTTCGTGAAGCAGCGCCTTCGCCCTTGCCACAGCCTCCTGCATGGTTACCGCATCAAAAGGCACTCCTAATATGTGTGTTTTTCTGTTCATATTGCGCTCCCCCTTATTTTTTTCTGCGTTCCAGCAGCTTCTCCAGATATTTCTCATTCTTGTGTGCCATCTTTTCAAGCGCCACTTCCTTTTCGGCAAGCTTCTCCACATAAGTCTCCTTATTCTTGATCACATCCTCCACCAAGGCTAAGGCAGTCTCTCTGTCAAATTCCTTCAGCTTGCCGCCGCTCGGCATGTCCAGCTTCTCCAGATAATATTCAATCTTGGGATCATAAATAAATCCAATGAGAGGCACCCTCTGTCTTGCGGCAAAAATTAAGGTATGCAGACGCATGCTCAAAATGAAGTCCGCCTGAGAAATAATTCCCATCACCTCGTAGGGCGAATAGCAGCTTTTTAAAATATACGCCTCCTGCTTCATTTTTTTGCGTACCTTTTCGCTGACCGTTACATCATGTGGCATCTGCATGCTCAAAAACACGATATTTCGCTCATATTTTTCCACAATCGTGTCACATAATTCCGCAAACTGTCCGATAAATCTGTCCATATCCTTCCAATTTCGGACAGAAACGACCACCATCGGACGATTCCTCGGGATACCCTCCTCCCGCAAAATTTCCAGCGTTCTTTCCTCGCTTGCACCGTCCATGGTAAAAACCGGATCGGCTGTCACAAAGCACTTCTTCGGGTTCACGCCCATGGAAAGCAGCTCCTCATAGGAGTTTTCCTCCCGCAGTGTAATCAAATCCGCTTTGTTTACCACCTGCTTCACTAATCTGCGGTTGCGCTTGCCGGAAACAGGCCCAATGCCGTTGGCATAAAGCATCACCTTCTTGCGCATCAGCTTTGCCGCCGCCGTAATGGAAAGGTAATACATCAGGGAGCGGGTAGAGGTGCTGTCCTGCAACAGAGAGCCGCCGCCCGAAAGCAGCACATCACAGTTGCGAATGGCACGGAACACATCCAAAAAGCCAAAGCGATAAACCGCCTCAATGCCGTATTTTTCCTTTGTTTCCTTCGGCTTGTTGGATAAAACGGTAATATGATAATTTTCGCCCATCTCCTGAATATTCTTGTGCATGGAAAGCATGATGGCCTCGTCGCCCGTGTTGTTAAAGCCGTAATAGCCGCTCATCACAACATTATATTGTCTTTCGTGGCTTTCCTTCCATGCCGCATTATAGGCACAAACGCAGTCGCCTGCCATTTTCGTTACGGAATAATATCGGAAGATAACCTCTCTGCCATAAGCGCCCATTTTCCGCCGCTCATCCTCTGTCAAGCCATTGAAGGCATGTGTCACATCCCGATAAAGCAGCTCCTCATCGGAAAGCACGCAGCCACGGCAGCAGAAGTTGTTTTCCTGTGCAGTCTCAAGCTTATCCTTGCCAAACAGCCCGATATAGCCCTCGTTGCCGGCAACAATCACAGGCTTTTCCGCCGCCATTGCCTCCAGCGCCGCACGGCTTACCCCCACAAAAACATCCGCAACCGCAACCAATTCATTGATATCGGTTCTGCCGCCCGTCATTGTGATGCACTCTCTGCCGATTTGCACATTCACTCTTTTGGATTCCGCCAGAAGCTCGTCATACACATCGCCGCCGCCGACAATCAGCATACGCAAATCGGGGATTGCCTGCGCCAGCCTCGGTGCAATCGCAATCAGCTGTCTTGCCACTAAGGCACGGCTTTCATCCATGCGGCTGACATAAACCAAGGTCGGCTCGCCCTGATGCAAGCCAAACTCCGCCCGCACCCTTGCACCGTCTGTATCGGGAGAGAATTTTTCGGTATCAATACCGTTGATGGTCACAAAAATATCCTCATAGCGCACCTTGTAGTTTTCCATCAAATATTCACGGATATCATCGCTGACCGCAATCACCTTTTGCCCCCAGTCAGAGATATATTTCAGCCCCATCCCCGTATAAAATACCCAATGGGCAGAGGTCACAAAGGTAAAGCTGTCCTTCATTCTTTTCTTCAGCAGACCGCAGACAAAGCTGGGGATGCGGGCATGAGAATGGACAATATCCACCCTTTCTTTTTTAATGATTCTTTTCAAAAGGAAATAGGAATGTGCCATTTTCAGCACATTTCTCTGGTTCAGAGGCACATGATAATGGCGAATCCCCGCCTCCTCCAATTCCTTTTCATATACACCGCCGTTGGATGCAACAACGATATCATAGCCCTGCTTTTTCAATTCCTTGGAAAGCTCCACCACATGTGTTTCCGCTCCGCCGATTTCAAGCCCCATCAGAGCCATCAGAATTTTATACTTTTTCATATCCTAACCCCCACTTATTTGCTGATGCTTGTGATTTTCATAACGGGTTTCGCATATTTTGTCGCCACATTCATTTCGGAATTTGCCTTCATTTCCACAACCCCATCCACGAAATAGCCCTCTTCCTTTTCAACCACAGGGCCTTCAATCGTCAATGTTACGGTGTAATAATCGGGATATTCCACAGACTGCTGCTTGCCGTCATTGAGGAATACCCTTTTCAGAAAGGGCTTCTGCTTCACATCGGTAATCGTGCCAATGCAAATGCCCGTTTTTTCATCAAAGATTTTATCCCCCTTGTGCAGTGCGTTGACCGTTGCCAAGCGCACCTCATCAATCAATGCCGTATAGGTTCTCTGCTGCTCGGAATCCTCCACCCCTGCGGCTTCCTTCTGATTGACCACGCCGAATTTAAACGCAGCCCCCGCACAGAGCAAAAGCACCACTGCGATAATGAGGATATCCACGATGTTCGGTTTTCTCTTTTTCATATCACTCACCATCCCTTACTTCTACAACAATGCCCTTGAACGCATAGCCCTTGCCCTTGACATTCAGCTCCATCCCAACCTTTACGGTGGTTCCCTCCACGGTAATATCCTTTTCCGTTTCGGTGCCGTTTCCTTCAATGGTCAGATAAATATTGCTGTATCCATCCACAGCCGCCTTTTCATATTTGCCTGCGGCACGGTTGAAAATTGTTTCCGTAAAAGGCTCGGTCTTTACGTCCTTAACCACGCCCAGATAGGTTGTTGTGGAGCTTTCATAGGCATTGCCGCCCACAACGGGAAAGTTTGCCGTTTCAGCGACAACCTCCTCGCCCATCACCACATAGGAATAGGTTTTTGTCTTTGCTGTGGTATCTGCGCCGCCCCTGCTGCCCAAAAGCATTTTTGCGCCCACGATACCGCCCACAATGACAATAAGTATCAACAGAATATCCACGATATTGAAAATACCGAATACTTTCTTACTTTTCATTTTCCTGCCTCCAGATAGAGTTTTTCGATTTTTCTTGTCATTTGCTCTGCCAAAAAGGTTGCTTCGGCATCCTTCTTCGCCTGTGCGCCAAAGGCACTGCGTTTTGCATCCTCACACAGCAGCTCCTCCAGACGCTCCGCCAAGGCATCACTGTCCCCGACGGGAACCAAAAAGCCGTTTTCGCCATGACGAATGACCTCCGCCACGCCGCCGCTGTCTGTCCCGACTGCCGGAATCCCCGCAATCATGCTCTCCAAAATGGAAAGGCACAGCGCCTCCGCCTTAGAGGTAATCACTGCAACATCCAGTGCCGCCTCGATTCTTTCCACATCCTTCAAAAAGCCTGTGAAGGTTACATTCTCACTGATTCCCAGCTCTGCCGCTCTGCATTCCAGCTCCTTGCGTAAGCTGCCGTCGCCAATGATATAAAACCGCACATCCTGCCGCTTTTCCAGAACCCTTTTCGCACCCTTCAGGAAGGTTTCATGGTCCTTCACTTCCTCCAGACGAGCCACCATGCCGACAGCCCTTTCGCCCGCCTTGCCGCCAAAGGAGGAAAGCAGTGCCGCCTTTTCCTCTGCCGTCGGAATGGGAATCCGCTCAATCCCGTTATAAATGACTGCGATTTCCTTCGGCTTTGTGCCGCCTGCAATCATGCTTCTGCGCACCGCCTTGCTGACCGCAATGATTTTATCACTGAACACTGCATTGATTTCTCTGCGGAGAATTTTCTTCGGCAAACTGCCGGGCGCACCCTCCATGCAGTGCTTTGTATTGATGATATAAGGCACCTTTGCCCTTCTTGCCGCTATGCGTGCCGTCATGCTTGCATGGGTATGCACAATATCGGGCTGCTCCGCACGAAGCATTCTTGTCAGTGCCTTCAGTGCTTTTTTATCGAAGGATTTATCCTCCAATTCCTCCATCGCAATCACAGGCACATCCAATTCCCGCACCGCCGCAACCAGAAGGCTATCCTGCGGCAAAGCCACCTGCACCGCAAAGCGTTCTCTGTTGTGATATTTCAAATAATAGAGTAGCCAACGCCCTGCGCCGCCGATATTTCTATCTGTCAAAACATGGAGGATTTTCATTCTTTTTTGCATCATTTTGTTTCCTCCGTTTCTCTTTCGCCCTTCTTTTCTGCCACACGCACCGTTGCCATGCCAATGCCAAGGAAGCACCAGAAGAACAGCACAATGCGGTAATCAAACCAAAGATGATCCGTCAGCCCTTGCAGCAAAAGCCCCGCAAAGCCGCCGAATACTGCGCCCAAAAGGAAGCGGAAGCGTTTCGGTGCCGTACGCATGGCACTATACAGCCTTTGGAAGAAGAACAGGAACAGCAATACCATTACGATAAAGCCGACAATCCCCAATTCGATAAATTCCTGCAAAAACAGGTTATGTGCATGGTAGGCATTCGCCGCCTCAAAGGAGAACAGCGGATAAATCTGATTAAACGCACCAAGCCCGATTCCCGTTACCCAATAATGACGGATGATATCCATTGCCGCCGCATAAATGGATACACGATACAACGAGGAGGAATCGCTCATGGTGACGGAGCTTGCAATTCTCGCCCAAAGGCTTGCCGGCAGAAGAAAGGGCATCAGCAAAAGCAAAACCACGCCCAAGGGAATCAGCCGCTTTTCGGAAAGCAGAACAAACAGCCCTGCCGAGAACATCAGCCCAAGCATTGCCCCACGAGAGCCGGTTGCCACCAAACCTAAGCAAATCACGCCAAAGCAGCCGGCATAATACAGCCTGCCGCACCAGTTTTTCATTTTCCAAAGCATCCCTGCCGTCAGAGAGCCGACCAAAATCAGATATTCGCCCAACACATTCGGGTTGCTGAAGGTTGCATATGCACGGGTTTTGATATCAAAGCTTTCTGCATCCACCCATGCGGCATCCATTTCCACCCCGACAATATATTGATATACGGCATAAAGGGCAACCAAGGCCCCCATGGTAATCAGCACCCAAAGCACAAAATTCAGCTTTTCCTCCGTATCAATGACATCCTTTGCCACAAAGAACACTGCCATCAGAATCAGGAACAGGCTCATTGCCAAAAGTGCGGAGGGGAAGGCATAGCTTGTCATTCCCGCATAAAGGATACACACCCCAAAGCAGCCCAGCAGCACACTGACCATGCTTGTCCGCTGCATTTTCACACGCCCCAAGAAAAGCTGAATGAAATACAGCACAAAGGTGCCAAGAACCAAAACCGCCAGCAGCATTGTCGGGAAAATGGGAATGGCCGCCGCAATGCCCGCCAAGCAAAGCACCAGAAAATTCTGATTAAACACACGGAAGAAAAAGCTTTCGCCCATTGCCACCGCAAGACCGTTGCTTTTTCTGCGGACTGCCATGCCGCTCCAATGCACCAGATTGCGCCAGAAGCGTGGCAAAATACCATGCTGTGTATGAAGATATTTATCCCAATTTGCACGCAGGAAGTTCAAAATCGCACTCTGCGTGAAGGCTCTCTTTAAGCCCCTGCAAAACGCCGCATAAATGCTGTATGCAATGCTGTTCATCCAAACGGAACGCAAAAGCCTGCAAATTGCCGCCAGCAGACGAAAGCAAAAGCTATCCTCTATAATATAAGAAATTTTTTCTGTCATCGCATCCGTTCTCCGTCTTTTCTTTTTGCGGGGAGTGACTCCGCCGCTTTCTCTTTTCAAAAACCGTTTCAATGTATCAAATACGAAGGCGCCCTCCTCGATTTTGAGCAGCCTTGCAAAAAGCATATAGGAGACAAGCCCAATGCCGCCGCAAATGCACAAAAGCAGGATTTGCCCAAGCACACGCCCGCTCAGCATCGGCAGGAGGATTTCCCTGCTGCCCCAAACCAACACAAGCATCCCTGCCGCCGCCACAAGCATCCGCCCAAGCTGGAGCAAAAGGTGCTTATCCAGAATATCAGGGTATTGCTTGACCGCAGGAATCAAAAGCACTGCCGCCGCCGCTGTGGAGGAAACCGCCGCAGAAAGCGCCAAGCCGCCAATCCCCATGGGCTTCAGCAAAAGCCAGCAAAGCAGGGCATTGATCACAATGGAAACCAAGCCCGAATAAAACGGGGTTTTGCCATCCTGATTGGCATAAAACGCACGGCTCAGAATGTTCTGCACGCCATAGCCCACCATGCCGACAGCAAAGAAGAACAAAGCCGATGCCGTAAGCTGTGCCGCCGTTTCATCGAATGCGCCTCTTTGATAAATCAGCGTAACCACAGGCTGCGCCAAGGCCATCAGCCCAACCGTCATGGGAATCAAAAGGAAAAGCATTGCCTTCAGCGTTCCTCTGACCGCCAAGCCAAATTCCTTTTTGTTTTCCGTCATACGAGAGAATTTCGGGAACACCATGTTTGCAATGGCAAGCACGAACACCCCCACGATAATCGTATACAGATTATTTGCATATTCCAAAGCGGAAACCCCCAGCTCGCCGCTTTTCAGATTGCCCTCCGCAAGCTGCGATGCAAAACGGGTATTTACCATAAAATTGATGGGCTGAATCCATGTGCTGACCATGACCGGCAGCATCAGCTTGCCGATTTTTTTCAAGCCCGCATCCTTAAAGTGAAAATCGGGGCGATAGAAATAGCCCTTCCTCCAAAGGGAAGGAAGCTGGATGATTGCCTGCATGGCCCAGCCAACCAGAAACGCAACCGTCAGCCCCAGAATCCCGAATTTCTCGTTAAAGAAAATATAATACACAATCAATACGCCGTTGGAAACCACGCTCAGTGCCGCCGGCACATTAAATTCATCCAACGACTGCAAAATACCCACAAACGAGAACGCCACCGCCGTAAAGAGCATGGTCGGGAAAAGCATCCGCAAAAGCCCAACGCACAGCGTTACCGTATCCACATCGTAGCCGGGCGCAATCAACAGCGTGAGCGGCTTTGCAAACACCATGCCAAGCAGCATCATCAAAATCGTGACGGTGGAAATCATTGTGATAAAGCGGTTTGCAAGCGCAAACGCCTCCTCCCGTCCCTTCTTCTGCAAATATTCCACGAAAACCGGAATAAAGCTTGCAGAAATTGCAGAGGCAAAAATGACATCAAAGAAGGTGCGTGGAATACGGCTTGCCAGCAAAAATGCCGCTGCCTGCATATCCGTTCCGTAATTCGCCGCCAAAAGCTGCTCCCGCACCATCCCCAATATTTTCCCCAAAAGGGTAATTAACATCATAAAGCTGACGGTTTTCACCGCCTGATTGCCTTTTTCCGACATAATAAACTCCTAAAATCTATCCGAACTTTTCTTTTTTTCGTTCCAATCGGTAAAAATACTTCTTGTAATCCACCTTATATAGTACCTTATTCTCCCTCTTTTTACAACAAAAAGCGGAGAGTTCCAAAAAAAATGTTTTCGAGGAAAACTCCCCCGAAAACATTTCTTTTTTTATTTGATATTGACTGCTTCATACGTCACAGCGCCATCCTTTACACGAAAACGCAGCATTTTATAATTGGTGTTTACCGTGCCGTCCGCCTTCCAAAGATCCGGCAAATTGATATAACGCACGCCGTCCTTTGTGGAGCTCCAATAGCTTGTTGTGCCGCAGGAAATCACGAATACCCTTTTGCCCTGCTCCACATATTTATTCAAAATCGCACGGAAATAGCTTGCCTCCGATGCAGAGGTAAAGGCAGAGGGTGTTTTATCCATCACCAGAACGATTGTGCTGTTGTTTGCGGCATCAATATCTCTGGTAAAGCTTGCCCACTGGGAAGGATTGGTTGCGGTAATGCCGCCCCTTGCCGCAGAAAGCATTGCCACGCTCACACCGCCTCTGTTCAGGAAACGATAGCTGCCGTTCCAAGAAAGAGAATCCACCTTGTTTGCGGTTTTCAAATCATTTGTGCCGCCGTAAATGGCAACATCCGCATTGGCATCAATGTAGGATTTTGCATTTTCTCTTGCAGCGGCATAGACTGCCACATCCACCTGCTTTGTGCCTGTGTATGCCATTTTGCCTGCCACGTTGAAATAATGCGCCCCGTCATTCGCCTTTGTAACCGTCTGATTCAGCACATCCTTTGCCGCTGCCGCCGCAGGTGCCTTGACTGCCGCCGCATTGCCCACGGTTACTGTGATATATGCCACAGCGCCATCCTTTTCGCATTTAATATAGGTTGCGCCTGCCTTTTTTGCTGTGAAAACATTGCCGGAAACAGAGCCAATGCTGCCATCTGCCACGCTGTAATTTGTGCTTGTGGAGGCCCAATAAGAGAAGCCATCCTGATCATACACATTCATGGCGATGGTCGCTGTTTCGCCCGCCTTGTTCAGCTTAATGCTTGTGCTTGTGGGGCTGAGCCTTGCCACCTTGCCGCTGACCACATTCTGCTGAGAGGCAACCAGATTGCCATAGGTTGCAATCACGGTAAAGGTGCCGCTTGTCTTAGGTGTGAAGGTGTAGCCGCTCCAAGTGCCATCCACACCGACTGCATCCAAAACAACCTGCCCTGCGGGAATTTCAATGCGGTTATAATATTCATCCAAGCCATAGACCGTAAAGGTAATGGGCTTGCCTGCCAAGGTTCTTGTCATAGAGGGCTGGATTCTGATTTCCTGCACCTCGCCCTTTTCGGCTGTCTGGAACACGCCGACTGCATTGATAACACGGCGTTCCGAGCCTTCGGAAACCTTATTTACCACGTTCACAGAGGAATCCTCTGTTGTTTTTGCCGCCATGGTGGTGGAGCCGCCGCCATCCAAGTGCATTGCCTCATACGCACCGTATTCCTGCATCAAAACGCCCATTTCCCAATGGGTTGCGCCAATGCTTTCGCCTCTGCCGTCCACAACCATAAGGATTGCTGTTTTGCCGTCCTTGGAAACACCGAATGCCGTTCTGGGCTGTCTGCCCTTTGCAACAACGGAATTTGCCTCGACGATTTTCCCGTCTACCAAAAGCTTGCCGCCGCCGCCGAAGGCTGTCTGCATTTCATCCAGGTTGACAGAGGAATTGATATCCAATGTCATTTGGTCGCCCACCTGGAACATATATGCTGCTTTATCACGATAGTCGCCGCTCATCACAATCAAATAGCCATCCTCGGGAACGGCTACGGTTTCGCCCTTTTCGGAGATTGCGGTAATCGTGTCATCCTCAATCACAAATTTCACAAGATTCTGGAAGCGCTTATCCAGACTTGCCGTTGTAGACATGGCATTTCTATCCAGATAAATCGGGAATACCATGGAGGTAATCTTATTCATGGATGCCAGCTGTATCAGCTTTTTCTCGTTTCCGCACGTTGCGGTCATGGTAAAATAATCGAAGAAGGGGTTGCCGTTTTCATCCTGAAAGAACGCCGCATATTGCCCCTCGCCCTGATTCAAGCTTGTGCCTGCGGAAATGACCTCGCCCTCACGCACAATGGGGCCGAAGGCCGCAGAATAGGAGCCGCTCAAGCCAAAGAAATCGGAGTTTACCCCCGCAACTGCGCCGTTATCCGTCAACAGCTTCTTTACGGTTTCCTTTAAGCCGTAATCGTTTTTGCTCTCTACCTCTTTGATTTGCAGTGTGCTTTCCGTCAAATCCACCTTCAGCACATGGACATTTTGAATCCCTGCATCCGTCATGCGGCTGCTCTTTTCATAGGTTACCCCTCTTGTCACAGTCTTTTCGGTTTTCTGATTATAATAGGTGGTTGCGGCATACGCCGTTTCTGCCCCAAAATTGCCCAAGGGAGAAACCAACAGCATTGCGGCAAGCGCCATTCCAACGGCACGCTTTGCCGCCTTTTTATGATTGTTCATTCCTTCATCTCCTTTTGATAAACGCACTTTCCTATTCAGACGGGAACCGATTGGAAAGGTTCCCGAATTTTCCGATTATGTAAAGTATCATAACACAACCGATGGTTTTTTTGTGTGTTTTTCAAAAAATTTAAGAAAATTGTAAAACTTTTCGGCATAAAAAAAGGAGCATCATTTTAGGTGTGTCCCAATAAGAAAGCACGAAGAAAATGAAATCGCCGTAGCCTTCGGCATTTCAGAATACAAGGCTTCTTATCCGGACGCACCCTTGAATGCTCTATTTTTCCTGTGAGTCTTCCTTGACAACCTCGATTTTTTCAATGCCGTATGCCTGAAACAGCGGCAGCAGCTCTGCTGTGATTTCCTCTCCGCTTGCCGCAATCGGAATGGCAGGCGGGCAGGAAACGCAGGGGCTTGCACAAATCCGCCCCACCGCCGCCGCACAGGGAATGGTCTCCCAAGAGCTGAAAATTGCCTCCCGAATCCGCATCCGCCGCTTCGGCAAAGCCATCGGCAGACGCAAGGGTTCGATTTTTTCCTTCTGCGGCAAGCTCGCCAATGCTTTTTCAATGCGCTGAAAATCCCGTTCCTTATTTTCCGGCGTTGCCATCAGCACCACCGTATCCGCATCCGCAAATTCACATTCCACCCGATGTATGCGCAGTGCTTCCGCAACCTCTGTTCCGCTGTAGCCGCTTTGGCTCGCAAAAACAGTGAGCTTCAAGGGATCGCTCTCCGGCACTGCCCAGCCCTGCCGCATCAATGCCGCCTTCAGTGCCTCCACCCTTGCAACCGTGCGCCTGAGCCGCTCTGCATAGCCATCCGCAAGGTAGGCATTGCATAAATCCAAGGACTGCAATATTAAATAGGAAGGACTTGTCGAGCCGAACAGCTCCATTGCCTTTTTCGCCTGCGCCCCAAGGCGCTCCGCCCATTCCGCAGACAAATGCAGATAGGCCCCGCCCGTCAGCACAGGCAATGTTTTATGTGCGGAATCACAGCACATCGCCGCCCCCAAGTCCATACAATGCTTGGAGGGCTGCAAAAATTTCAGATAGGCCCCATGTGCATGATCCACCAAAAGCGGCACGCCTGCCGCTGTGCAAACTGCCGCCAATGCCTTGATATCGGGAGAATAGCCCAGATAATCGGGGGCTGTGATATAAACGGCAAAGGCTTGGCTTTCCTTTAGCCTTGCCGCAAGCTGCTCTGCGGAAATCGGGCAGGTGCAAAGAGAGCCATCCACCTCCGGCAAAAGCCACTCCACATCCAAATCGAGCAGGGCACAGCTATACAAAAATGCCTTATGTGCATTGCGTGCCGCCAAAACCACAGGGCGTCGGTTCTCTCTCGCTTGCAGTGCAAGAAACAGCATGGTGCGGATACATTGTGAGGAGCCCTCTGTGCCATAAAGCGTTTTGCCAAAGCCAAAGAGTGTCTCTGCATTTTTCTCGCTTTCCGCAATCACGCCCTCCGCCGCATACAGCTCATCCGCACCGCAAATTTCCGTGATATCCCTTTTTTCACAGCCCAAAAAGGACACTCCCTTGTGTCCCGGCATATGCAGGCGGGCGGTGTCCTTTTTTTCGTATGTATTTATGAAATCACAAATCGGTGTATTCATAAAATCCCTCAAATCAGCCTCTTTTCGAGTCAGTCGCTTGCCGAGGCACGATTGCTCCGTTGCTTCGCAACTCTCGCAATCGACGCTATTCGCAGCTTCGGGCATACCCTACGCTGCTCATACCGTCCGCTCGTAAAATGTCTTCAGCCTATCATGCAAGCATGCGGCTGAAGACGTTTTACTCGCTTGCCTCGCTTACCTTCATCATAATGGCACATTCGATTCTCTTTTTGAACAGCTCACAGCCATATTCATAAATGCCGGTTATGCTGCCGGTTGCATGGTAGGCATTTGCCGCACAACCGCCGGAGCAATACAGCTTTGCCCAGCAATCCTTACAGCCCTCTCTGGCATAGGCGTTGCAGCACTTAAATTCATCCTGCACCTCTTTATTGGTAACACCCTTCCAGATATCGCCCATGCTGTATTTTTCATCCCCAACAAACTGATGGCAGGGATACAGCTCGCCCCAAGGGGTAACCGCCATATATTCCGTACCGCTGCCACAGCCGGAAATTCTCTTATAAATGCAGGGGCCATGCTCCAAATCAAGCATATAATGATAGAAGGTCAGCGGTCTGCCCTCTTTTTTGCGCTTCAGCATTTCCTTCGCCAAAAGCTCATATTGCTCAAACAAAATGGGCTGATCTGCCTCCGTCAAGGCATAGGGGTCCTCGGGCGCACAGACCACAGGCTCCATGCTCAGCTCCGTAAAGCCCAAATCAGCCATGTGGAACAGGTCATTTGTAAAATCTACATTATTATGGGTAAAGGTTCCACGCATATAGTAGTTTTTATCCCCACGCTTTTTCACAAATTCTTGGAACTTCGGCACAATGCGGTCATAGCTGCCGTTGCCCGCATAATCCTTACGCAGATGGTCATGCACTTCCCTTCTGCCATCCAGAGAAAGCACAACATTGTGCATTTCCTTATTTGCAAACTCGATAACCTCATCATCAATCAGCATACCGTTTGTGGTCAGCGTAAAGCGGAAGTTTTTATCATGCAGCTTTTCCTGCTCTCTGGCATAAGCCACCACCTGCTTCACCACATCCCAGTTCATCAAGGGCTCGCCGCCGAAGAAGTCCACCTCCAGATTTCTTCTGGTGCCGGAGTTTTCAATCAGAAAATCAATCGCGCGCTTCCCTACCTCAAGCGTCATCAGCGCACGCTCGCCCTGATAGTTCCCCTGGCTTGCAAAGCAATAGGAGCAGTTCAGGTTGCAGGTGTGTGCAACGTGCAGGCACAGGGCCTTGATTACTGTATTTCTTGCCTTAAAATCATACGCCAAATGCTCATAGGAATCGGGGGCAAACAGCTTGCCCGCCTTTCTCAGCTCCACCACCTCGTCAATGCATTCCTGTACGTCCTGTGCGGTAATGTCGTCATATTTTTTGAGCATTGCATCAATGATGTCGCCCTGCGTATGCTCGCAAATCATGCTGATGATATCGTATGCAACCGCATCTACACTATGGATGGAGCCGCTGCAGGTATCCAGCACGATGTTATAACCATTCAGTTGATATTGATGTACCATTTTTCTACCTCATCACTCTGTTAAAATCTATTTACATTCAAAAAAGGGCTGTTTGCCACAGCCCCTTTCCGCTTTGTCTCATTTTATGTTTGCGATTACTGTTTTTCGCAAGGCTGATTTGCTACGCCGCAGGATGTTTTGCAAGCGGACTGGCAAGATGTCTGGCATTCGCCGCAGCCACCGTTCTGTACGGATTTGTTCAAATCACGAGTTGCGATAGTTTTAATTCTGCTCATATTTTTTACCTCCCTAAAAGTCAAAAATTTCTTATCTGCTATAAGTTCCTAACCATTATACCCTAACGAAAGGGAATAATCAAGTAAAACATCTTGCGGGAAAAGCA
>NZ_CAKQVD010000011.1 GCF_934277605.1 uncultured Anaerotignum sp. | reverse complement strand
TGAATATATTTCTGTGTCGAATGGTGTAATTATTTTAGATGGCAAAGATGAAATTTGCTATGGTGGCGATTTGAAAGTGATGTCAGACGATTTTTCTGATATTACCACATACGCAACTACCATTTATATCAATGGAAGTGAAAAAGAAATTTTGCTCTCTAATGGTGTTGAGGATCAGACAGGTGAGACAATAGATGTTTCCGGAAATATTGGAAAAATTTCCGGCGATATTCTCAGAGACAGCGATGATAAGTTGACTGATAATTTGTGGTTTGAATTGAAAACAACCAATTTGAGCGGAGAAGAAAACACTTATCAGGTACAATTAAAGGCAACTGAAATCACGAAGGAAGTCAAAAAGTAACTTCTAAATCCCGATTTGAAAGAGGTGTTCGGATGAAGGCGAAGCGGTTTATGTTATGCGTGGCACTTGCTTTTCTGGCAGGGATTTTGATTTATTCTGCTATACAGAGGAAGCATGCCTTTACCCTTTCAAACGAGGACGGCGGTGTGAAGGCAGAACAGATACAGCCTGTTTTCGGAACAGTAAAGGTAAGTGGTGATATGGACACAGATGTGGTTTTTACCGATGTTGAAACGGGAGAACAATATACCATTGGATATATTACGCATGGCATGACGGAAAAAATCAAGCTCGAAAGGGGAAGATGGTACAGTGTTGCGGGCAGTGGGAATCTTACGGTAAAGCCGATCAATGTTCGGGTGGAATAAAGTTTGGCTTTTTTAACCGATGAAGCACAATATGATAAAATAATGAAGCAAAAGCGGTTTCTGTTCGGAAACCGCTTGATTTTTTATCTTATTTTTTACGGGGATAGGGTTTGGATACGTCTGTCAGTTCCAGAAGGTAGTCAATACTGGTATCAAAGAAAAGAGCAAGCTTTTTCAAGGTGTTTAAGGGAATGTTGATTTTGCCCAATTCATAGTCGGAATAGGTTGTCTGTGCAACATTCAGAATTTCTGCCATTTTCTTTTGTGAAATATCTTTATCCTCTCTGAAATCCTTTAATCTTTGCAGCATATCCTCACCTCGTTTTAAGCTATGTCTTTATTAGACCATAGCGGAAATACCAGTATTGATTTTTAACGGTATTTCCGTTAATATGTAGCTGAGGTGAGTAAAATGGAAAAGCAAAAGCGGTTTCTGTTTAGAAACCGCTTTTTTATAAAGTTTGGGTCCACCCTTTACAAAGGGTGGTGGGGGTTTGGGGGTGAAACACCCAAGGTTTTAGGTTATTTATTCTTTAAGTATTCATCAATCGCTGCGGCTGCCTTTTTCCCTGCACCCATGGCAAGAATAACGGTAGCTGCGCCTGTTACGGCATCGCCGCCGGCATAAACACCCTCTCTGGTGGTCTGGTTTGTTTCCTCATTGACAACCAAGCAGCCCTTTCTGTTTGTTTCCAAGCCCTTTGTGGTACTGCGAATCAAGGGGTTGGGGGAGGTGCCGAGGGACATGATAACCGTATCCACATCCAGCACATAATTGGAGCCTTCGATGGCAATGGGACTTCTTCTGCCGCTGGCATCGGGTTCGCCCAGCTCCATTTTCAAGCATTCAATGCCGCAAACCTGACCGTTGCCGTCATCAAGAATCTGTACGGGGTTTTCAAGCAGGTGAAATTCAATGCCTTCCTCCTTTGCATGATGCACCTCCTCCAGACGGGCGGGCATTTCCTTTTCGGAACGGCGGTATACGATATAAACATGCTCCGCACCCATACGCTTTGCGCATCTTGCCGCATCCATGGCAACATTGCCGCCGCCGACAACGGCAACTGCCTTGCTGTTGCGGATGGGGGTATCATAATCGGGCAGATATGCCTTCATCAGATTGATTCTTGTCAGGTATTCATTTGCGGAATAAACGCCGACCAATGCTTCGCCGGGGATGCCCATGAAGGAGGGCAGGCCTGCGCCTGTGCCGACAAAGACAGCATCAAAGCCCATATCGTTGATGATTTCATCAATGGAAAGCACCTTGCCGATAACCATATTTGTCATAATCTTTACGCCCAGAGCAGTCAGCTTATCAATTTCCTTCTGCACGATTGCCTTGGGCAGACGGAATTCGGGGATACCGTAAACCAATACGCCGCCTGCCTTATGGAAGGCTTCAAACATGGTTACTTCGTAGCCCTGCTTTGCCAAATCGCCTGCGCAGGCAAGTGCGGAGGGGCCGGAGCCGATGACTGCAACCTTTTTGCCGTTGGAGGCGGGCTTTTCGGGCATTTCATCGCAATTTTTCATATACCAATCGGCAACGAAGCGTTCCAGTCTGCCAATGCCGACAGCCTCGCCCTTCATGCCTCTGACACATTTGGATTCGCACTGGCTTTCCTGTGGACAAACACGGCCGCAAACTGCGGGCAGAGCGTTTGTGGAGGTAATAACCTTATAAGCCGCCATGAAGTCGCCCTTTGCAACCTCTGCGATAAATTCGGGGATGCGCACATTTACGGGGCAGCCGCTCACGCAGGGCTTATGCTTACAGTTCAGGCATCTCTGCGCCTCCTCGATTGCCATTTCCTCGGTATAGCCGAGGGAAACCTCTTTAAAGTTTTTATTTCTAACATCAGGTGCCTGCTCGGGCATCTTGATTTTTTCCAGACTCATATTTGCCATGATACCGTTCCTCCTTATTTGATCAGTTCATTTGCCAGCTTATCCATACGGCAGATGTGTGCTTCTGTCAGCTCCGCTTCTCTTGCCTTATAAATGGAGTTACGGTTCATCAGCTCGTCAAAATCCACCTCATGCCCATCGAAATCGGGGCCGTCAACGCAGGCGAACTTAATCTTGCCGCCAACGGTAACACGGCAGCCGCCGCACATCCCTGTGCCGTCAATCATGATGGGGTTCAGAGAAACAATGGTTTTGATACCGAAGGGCTTTGTGGCAAGGCTGACGAATTTCATCATGGGGATGGGCCCGATGGCAATGACAGCATCATAGCTGTTGCCTGCCTCAATCAAGGATTTCAGCTTATCGGTAACGAAGCCCTTTTCGCCCTGAGAGCCGTCATCGGTCATCAGATAGTAGTTGGTTGCCGCCGCACGCATTTCGTCCTCCAAAATAACAATGTCTTTGTTACGGAAGCCTGCAATCACATCGACCTCTACACCGAGGTTATGCAGTGCCTTTGCCTGCGGATAGGCAATCGCACAGCCAACGCCGCCGCCCACAACGGCAACCCTTTTCATGCCGTCATATTCTGTGGCAACGCCCAGAGGGCCGACAAAATCCTGAATGGTGTCACCGATTTCCTTTGCTGCCAGCAGCTTTGTGGAAAGGCCGACCTTCTGGAAGATGATGGTAACGGTGCCCTTTTCTCTGTCATAATCTGCGATGGTAAGGGGAACTCTTTCGCTGTATTCATCCACACGGAAGATGATGAACTGACCTGCCTGTGCCTTTTTGGCAACGAAGGGTGCTTCAATCTCCAGCAGTGTGACCATGCTGTTGAGCTCTTTTTTATTTACGATACGAAACATGGGTGGTTCCTTCCTTTCTCTACGTTTGGGATACCGAAAGGCTTTTCTTTCGGCAGTATTTTTGATACTATAGGAGTCAAAAGCCCCCGATTTTGATGTCTGCGGATTGTTCCGTGCTACGCACTCCCACAATCCTACCCAATATTCGCATATCGTGGGATTATCATCCCACTTTTATGCTCATATCGGGGCGGGTACCAAGGTCTTTCACCCACCTATGAGCAAGCTCATGTGGGTTTAGACCTTTTGACCCTAACATCATAGATTGCATCTATCATAACACAAAAGGTTTGCGGAAAAAAGACGGAAAAACGCCATTTTTCCTTAGAAATAAATACAAAAGTTTATGGGAAACAAACAAACGCGGGACGGATTTTGTCCCTGTGAGAAAAAAGGAGGTCTGTCATGGAAAAAAGAATGGATACATTGGAGGATTTGGTGCGGATTATCCGCATTTTACGCAGTGAAAACGGCTGTCCTTGGGACAGGGTGCAGACGCATACATCCATCCGCATGGATTTGCTGGAGGAGGCCTATGAGGCGGCGGATGCCATCGACCATGGGGATATGAAAAATCTTTGCGAGGAATTGGGCGATGTGCTGATGCAGGTGGTTTTTCATGCGGAAATCGAGACGGAGCAGGGCGGCTTCACGATGGCGGATGTGATACAGGGCATTTGCGAGAAGATGGTGTATCGCCATCCGCATGTGTTCGGGGACGGCAAGGCGGATACGGCTGAGGAGGTGCTTATCAACTGGGCGGAGCTGAAGAAGAAGGAAAAGCGGCAGGAAACCCAGACAGAGGTGTTGCAGAGCGTGCCGGAGGCTTTGCCTGCGCTCATCCGTGCCCGCAAGGTGCAAAAGCGTGCGGCAGAGGTCGGCTTTGATTTTCCCGTGACGGCGGATGCCTTCCGCAAGGTATATGAGGAGCTGCGGGAGCTGGAGCAGGCTGTGCAGGGAAATGGAAATATTGAGGAGGAATTTGGGGATATTTTGTTCTCTTTGGCGAATATCTCACGTTTTTTGAAAATAAATCCTGAGTTTGCCTTGACAAAAGCCATCAAAAAGTTTATAAATAGATTTGAATATATTGAGAAATCCGCCCTTTTGCAAGGAAAGACTCTTTCCGAAATGACATTGGAGGAGATGGATTCGCTCTGGAATGAGGCAAAAACAAGGCTTCATCCGATGAAATCATAAATGAACGATTAGGAGGCAAACACAAATGAACAAATCTGATCTGGTTGCGGCAATCGCAGAAAAAGCAGAAATGAGCAAAAAGGACGCAGAAAAAGCACTGAAGGCTTTTGAAGATGTAGTAACAGAAGAACTGACAAATAATGGCAAGGTACAGCTGGTTGGCTTCGGCACATTTGATGTTGCGGAAAGAGCAGCGCGTGAAGGCAGAAACCCCCAGACAGGCGAAGCAATGCCTATTCCTGCTTCCAAAGCACCCAGATTCAAAGCCGGCAAGGCACTGAAGGATGCAATCAATAAATAATTCATTTTTTGAATGAATCTCCGCCCTTTCTGCAAGGAAAGGGCTTTTCTTTTATCAATTTTCTTTTAGCAAAACGAAAAAAGGAGGAAACGCAATGCGAGTAGATAAATTTCTGAAGGTATCCCGTATCATTAAAAGACGTACCATTGCCAATGAGGCCTGTGATGCCGGCAGAGTGATGATTAACGGCAAGGTGGTTAAGGCGGGGGCTGATGTGAAAATCGGCGATATCATTGAGATTCAGTTCGGGAGCAATACCACAAAAATCGAGGTGCTGGACTTGAAAGAGTCTACGAAAAAAGAGGACGCCGCAGGGATGTATAAGTCCCTTTAATGAGGATGATTTTTCAGCGAATTTTTTAAATTTTACGCCCGACCTCGCAGAACCATGAATATGGTTCTGCAAATCAGGGTCAAGGGTATGAGTACCGCCAAGAATAAGGCGGCGGCGAAGCCGTCTTCCCGCAGGGAAGATGCTTGATAAGATTTCCCTTGCGGGGTTTGGGGCAGCGCCCCAAAGAAAAGAAGTCTTTTTCCGCTTTTGTCTGCATATCCTTGGAACAGAGGGGGCGTTTTTTATGGCAGAGGAGAAGAAAAGAGGCGGCAGACATACATTGAATCTGGAGGAGCGGGAGAGGGTCCGCATTGGCGGTGTGCTGGAGGTGCTTTCCTTTGATGAGGACGGCATTATGATGGAAACCACCTGCGGCCTTTTGCTGCTGAAGGGGGCAGGGCTGCACATTGATAAGCTCGACCTTGAGGCAGGAGATGTGATTGTGGACGGCAGCGTGGACAGCATGAGCTATTCCGACGGCACATTGGCGGAAAAACATTCCATTTTGGGCAAGCTGTTTCGGTAGAGGGGGAGAGAGACATGATTCTTTCCTTGCATGCGCAGGCCGAACTTTTCTTGCTGACGGTTCTCATGGGCGGCGCTCTGGGGCTGTTTTATGATGCACTGCGGTTGTTTCGTCAGGCCTTTCGCCATAAAGCCCTTTGGGTGCAGGTGGAGGATGGGCTGTTTTGGCTGTTGGCGGTGCTTTTGGTGTTTTGCGTGATGCTGCGTGCCAATGCGGGAGAAATTCGTTTTTTCACGATTTTGGGGCTGTTTGGCGGCATGGGGCTGTATTTTTTGATATGCAGCCGCAGTGTGCTTGTCCTTGGCGAAAAGGGGCTTTGCCTGCTGAAAGCCGCCTTTCGTCTGCTTTGGCGCATTGTGACAACACCGTTTTCTCTGCTTTGGCTCGTTTTTCGTCGCCCGATAGAAAAAATTGCGGGGTTTTGCGAAAAAGAACGGAAAAAACTATTGCAAAGCATTAAATTTTATGTGAAAATAATAATACATCGTTTGCATATCAATCGACGGATGCTACGCAAAAAATAGGGACACAGCAGGGAGTCTTTTTTATGGGGCAGAGAAAAAAGAATAAAAAATCCAAAAGGCTATCCGGCCTGTTCCTCAGAGTGTTCGTTTTGGTGTTTGTGGTGGCTGTTGCCGTCGGCATTGGCAGACAGGCGGTGCGGTATCAGGAGCTTCAGGAGGAATCTCAGTTGATTGCGCAGCAGATAAAGGAAGAAAAGGATAGGCAGAAGGACTTTGAAGCACGAAAGGATTATTACACCAGTGATGCTTATATCGAGCAGATTGCAAGAGAGCAGCTTGGGATGGTAAAGTCCAATGAAATTCTCTACATCAACCGTGGAGAATAAATGAAAATTTTTTGTAAAAAAGTTGGAGAAAAGCACTTGACAAAAAGGGAATGAAACGATATACTGTGTAGGTCAGCTTGTGGCGGAGTAGCTCAGTTGGCTAGAGCATGCGGTTCATACCCGCAGTGTCAGGGGTTCAAATCCCTTCTCCGCTACTTTTATTTAAGGCCCGTTGGTCAAGCGGTCAAGACGCGGCCCTCTCACGGCTGAAACAGGGGTTCGATTCCCCTACGGGTCATCCGTGGACTATATAGGTTCATGTGGTACAAACCAACTGAATATGGTTAAAAATATGGAAGTTTCGCTCATGCCTTGTGTTTCGCAGAAACGCAGCCCGTAAGGGTGAAGGAGAGCATCTGCCAAAAACAACTGAATATGGTTAAAAATATGGAAGTTTAGCTCAGCTGGGAGAGCATCTGCCTTACAAGCAGAGGGTCACAGGTTCGAGCCCTGTAACTTCCATTTTTTTATTTTATATATTAAAAAGGGAAAGGGGATTGAGGGTCACAGGTTCGAGCCCCCGAGAGTGCAAGCGCTCCCGAGACATTCCATTTTTTTATACCCAAAATGCAGCCCGTAAGGGTGGAGGAGAGTATCTGCCAAAAACAACGGAATATAGTTAAAAATATGGAAGTTTCGCTCATGCCTTGCGTTTCGCAGAAACGCAGCCCGCGAGGGTGGAGGAGAGCATCTGCCTTACAAGCAGAGGGTTCAAGCCCCCGAGCGCACTCCCGAGACATTCCGTTTTTATACCCGAAAGCACTCCAAAACCACAAAAAAGCACAGCATATCCGGAAACACACAGAAGGAGGCGATTCTATGAAAAAAACAAAAGCGGCGGTTTTGTTATCCCTTGCGTTATCCTCTGCCTTTTCGGTTTCGGCGAGAGCGGCAACCGTAAAGGAATGTTTGCAGACGGGGCTGGAGCCAATCGGCAAATGCGTTTATGTTTACGGCGGCGGCTGGAATGAGGCGGATACGGGGGCAGGCAGAGAATGTCTGACACGAGGGCTGAGTGACCGGTGGGCAGAATTTTATAACCAAAGCACTGCCGCTTATGATTGGAGAAAAACGAAGTATCAGATTCATAACGGCTTAGACTGCACAGGCTATACGGGCTGGGTGCTTTATCAGCTTTTTGGGGACAGCTACAGCGAGAGGGGCTATGTTTTTCCCTCCGGTCAGGTGGCGGAAGGCTATGCGAAGCTGTTTGGCTCGGAAATCATCCCGCCTGAGAAAATTACGGTGCGCCAGAGCGGCGATGTGATGGCGAAAAAGGGACACGTTTATATCGTTGTGGGACAGTGTGAGGATGGCAGTGTGGTGCTGATGCACGCCTCTCCGCCATCGGTTTCTCTTGCCGGCACGGCGGACAGAAGCAAAAAGGAAAACAGCCAAGCGGTGCGGCTTGCCAAGCACTATATGCAAAAATATTTCCCGATAGAAGCGGCGAGATATGCCAATTATGCGAGAGTCGGGAGAAAAAATGACACCTATCTGACGGATTTTTCCGAAATCAAATGGAAGCCGACGGTGCTTGCAGATCCCGATGGCTACAGAGGGATGACGGCTTCGGAGATTTTGCGGGATTTATTTGAGGGCGTTACCCTGCGCTGTGGCGAAAAAGAAATTCGGGGTGCCTATTTGCAGGAGGGAAAGGCGTATCTTCCGCTGAGAGCTGTTTGTGAAGCACTTGGCTGGGAGGTCAGATGGAATCGGCAGGGAGCGGAGCTTTTGATGGGCGAGCGGACTGCTGTGCTTGCGGCGCAGGAGGGTGTACGACAGGGAGGAAGGCTCTTTGTTTCCGCACAGACCTTGCGGGAAAGGGCAGGGCTTTTCATCCGCTATGATGCAGCGACAAGAACCGTGTTCGTGGAAAAATAAAGAATACAATCAAAAAAAGCAAGAAATCCTTTTTTTATCGGGATTTCTTGCTTTTTGCATGAAAACGGTTTTGGAATATGCGGATTTGTGCAAGAGACAAATGCTTTTTTTATTCGTTTCTTAGTCCCAAAGCGTGATGACCTGTGCAACGATGGTTTCCCCTTCATAGAGGAAGGATTCGATTTCCTTGCCGTTTTCCGTATCCTGCAAATAGGTTTTTATGGTGACGGTGTCCCCGCGGAGACATTCCTTGCGATAAACAATGCGGATATCCGTCAAGGTCATATCCTCATAGATGGCATCTGGGATATCATCCATTACCCATTCCAGATATTTCACGTTATTGGCGTGCCCGTTGGTATCCGTATCCCTTCTGGTTACGACAAAATCTCTGGTGCAAATCAGCCTGCCTGCCGGTGTTTTAGGCATGAAGAATTTTTCGCCCTCAATGGCAGAGGGCTGCCCGGAATGATATTTTTCAACCATATCCGCAGGCACATTGGTGGGCTTTCTTTTTTCGGAATCCATGAAAATCCAGCGGGAAATGCCATCCAACAGCTTATTGCCGTTTTCATCAAAGAGAAAGAAGCTGCGGTTTGCCTGAAAGCGAGCAAATTTATCGCTCCATGTCTGCAATGTGATGGTTTCATTGTATTTTGGCATACGGTAGAGCTTCAAATGCCAGTTGACCACAGACCAAAAGCAGTGATGCGTGAGATTATACTGCACACTGAAGCCAAGGCTGTCAGAATGGCTGATTGCCATTTCCTGCAGGGCAGAGAGCAATGCCGCAGGTGTCATAGAGCGACTGCCGTCAATCTGAAAATAATGTACGGTCTGGGTTGTTTCATATCCGATTCGATCCATCATGTTTTCCTCCTTACAGCATGGGCGAAATCAATCTTGCAATCGCCTCACGCACCTTAAACCACCACTTTCTGCGGCGGTACCATTCTTTTGTAATTTCCACAGAGCTATGCAAATCCTTTAAGAAATCATCCTCTAATATTTTGGTTATGCCCGCATCATACATGAAGGCATTGACCTCAAAGTTTAAATCAAAGCTGCGGATATCCATATTGGCGGAGCCGACAGAGGAAACGGTACCATCTATCGTCAGCACCTTGGCATGAATAAAGCCCTTTTCATATTGATACACCCGCACCCCTGCCTCAAGCAGCTCGCCCAGGTAGGACATGCTTGCCCAATAGACGAAGAAATGGTCGGGGTTGCCGGGGATGATAATACGCACATCCAAGCCGGAGAGGGCAGCCACACGCAGTGCCTCAAAAATGCCGTCATCCGGCACAAAATAGGGCGTGGTCAGAAAGACATTGCTTTCCGCCTCGTTTATCATTTTGAAATAGCCGTTGCGGATGTTTTTCCACTGGGTATCGGGGCCGCTGGAAACAATTTGTGTCCGCACGCCCGCTGTCTGCTCCTTTTTGGGGAAATAGCGCTGTGCCAAGCGAATCAGCCCATGCTTTGCGGTAAAGTTCCAGTCCATGATAAAGCGCATTTGCATTTGATCGACAGCGTCCCCATGAAAGCGCAAATGCGTATCACGCCAAGGGCCGTAGCGCTTGACAATGCCGAGATATTCGTCCCCGACGTTAAAGCCGCCGATATAGCCGACCTTGCCGTCGATGATGGCAAGCTTTCGGTGGTTGCGATAATTCAGGCGAATGACAAAGCGGGGCAGAAACGCCGCTGTATAGCCGCCTGCGGCATGGAAGCGGGCAAAATAATTTTTGGGCAGACGGGAATTGCCGATGCCGTCATACAAAATCCGCACCTCGACACCCTCTGCCGCTTTTTTCGTCAGCTCGTCCAAAAGGCGTGTGCCGAGCCTGTCCCCACGCCAGATGTAATATTCCAGATGGATATATTCCTTTGCACTGCGGATATCCTGCACCAAGGCCTCGAATTTTGCCTTCCCGTTGTCGAAATGGTCTATTTTATTGTTAAAGGTAATCCAGTTGCCGCTGTTCAAATGCAGATGTGCCAAATCGGTCACATATTCCGCATGAGAGAGCTTGCCCTTATTTTCGATAAATGCCTTCTGCTCGGTGATTTCCTTTGCGGAATGAACATCCTGAAACAGATATTTATAGTATACCTCTTGGTCATACTGCTCCTTTTCCCGAAACATTTTTTCACGCTTGCTGTTGCGCCCGAACACGAGATAGGCAAAAAAGCCGAAAATGGGGATAAACAGCAGCACCAAGAGCCATGCCCAGGTGCTTGCGGGGTTTCTGCGTTCAAAGAAAACAACGAAACCGGAAAGAATGACATTCACAACCAACAGGACAAAGGCAAGAAGAAAAATCCAGTTCCATAAGCTGTCCATAACAAATACGCCTTCCTTTCAAGAAACGATATTATTATAGTATACAATATTTGTAGGGGTTGTTGCAAGATTCCGCCGAATGAAAAAATCCAAAAAAAATTATCTTTTTATCTTCCCTAAAGTGAAAAATGATGGTAGAATAATAGGACGTAAAAAAATACGGCGAAATGAATGACATTTTGCGTATCTGCAATAAAAGGAGGAAATATTTTGTTTAACACTTCTGATATTTTGATTATTATTGTTGTGATTTTGGCATTGCTTTGTGTGGGGATGTATTTCCTAAACAAAAAAGGCATGAGAAAGATGATTCAGGCGCAGGACTTCATTGACCAGAACCGCACCACAGTGCAGATTTTTGTCATTGACAAGAGACAGGAGAAGCCCTCTCCCTCCAATATGCCCAAGGCGGTTTATGAACAGATGCCCAAATCGGCAAAAATGCGCAAAACAAATTTGGTGCGTGCGAAGGTCGGCCCTCAGATTGTGACATTGATGTGCGATAAGCCCGTTTATCAGGTGTTGCCCGTGAAGAAGAACGTAAAGGTTGATTTGGCGGGGATGTATATTGTCGGCATTACAGGCATGAATTTGGAGGATAAAAAGAAAAAGACACTCTCTGAGAAGGTGGTTACCAGTGCAAACAGAACCATGAAAAAGCAGAGCGAAAAAGCAAAGAAATGAGAAATCACAGCCCCTTTCCCTAAGTGAAAGGGGTTTTGTTTTGCCCTTTTTTATGCGGAGGGAATCGGCATGATGAAAAGCGGCGCACCTGCCTGCAAAAAAAACAGTCTGCTCACATTGGGAACTGTTCAGAACCCCACCACATATATTCGCAAAACCGCATGATACCATGCTTTCTCGCTGCTGCGCAGCTAATTTTGCTCATATATGGGGCGGTAACTCTATTCGAGTTCCCTTAAAATAAGAAAAAGCATTGCTTACATGCCAGCATGACGCATTATTTTTTCTTATTTCAAGGGGTTCTGAATCGGTTACATTTATGCAATAAAAAAAGGCAGCAAGGAAACCCTCACTGCCATATTTTTTTTAATATAGCCTTTGCTGTCGCTTTGGAGAAAGTTGAAGAATGGGTGTGTGTCTGCCACAGGGCAGGCCTCTCGTCCCTCCGCCGAGGCGACTGACTTTGGTTCCCGAGGCGCACCGCAAAAAAACAACGGCAAATGCCGCCGCCCCTCCGCAGATTTTGCCAAGCGTTCCGCCGCTTGTCGCACAAAGGCTGTATTAACACAAAATAACAGACTATATTATAGACAAAATTCGGGAGGTTGTCAATTAAAAAGAATTGGGTATTGATAAATTTGTGTTTTTCCCTGTATAATAGAAAAGATAGGTCTTTGCAAAAGGCTTGCAAGGAGATGTAAAAAAAGAGTTGAAAGGAGAAAGAAAAGGTATGAGATATGAAGGTACTGTATATAGACCACCCAGTGAGGCAGGCAGCTTGATTATTCAGCTTACCATTGGCTGTGCAAGAAATACCTGCACATTCTGCAACATGTATAAGGATAAGAAATTCCGGATTCGTCCTCTGGAGGAGGTCGTGGAGGACTTGGAGATGGCAAGAAAATATTACAGCCGTATTCAAGTGCGCCGCATTTTCTTGGCAGACGGGGACGCATTGATTGTAAAGACAGAGGAGCTGCTGTATATCATTGATCAATGCAAGAAAATTTTCCCTGAGGTGGAACGCATTTCCGTATACGGTGCGCCGAAGGATATTCTGCACAAGACACCCGAGGAGCTTGCCGCATTGAAGGCCGCAGGTCTGGATATGGTCTACATGGGGCTGGAAAGCGGTGCGGATGAGGTGCTGCAGGCAGTGAAAAAGGGCGTAACTGCGGATGAAATGATTGAGGCGGGCAAGAAGGTCAGAGCGGCAGGCATGGTGCTTTCCATGACGGTGATTTCCGGCTTGGGCGGCAAAAAGCTGTGGAGAGAGCATGCACTGGGCAGTGCAAGAGTAATTTCTGCCATCAAGCCCGAATATGTCGGCTTTTTGACACTGATGATTGAGCCGGGCACAGAAATGTATGACCAGTATAGCAGAGGGGAAATTGAATTGCTGACACCCCATGAGGTTTTGGATGAGACAGAGCTGTTTATCCGCAATGTAGATGCGGAGGGGACCATGTTCCGCTCCAATCATGCCTCCAACTATATCCCTCTGGGCGGCACACTGAACGGCGACAGAGATAAAATTTTAGGGCAGATTGAAACAAGCAGACAGAGAAGCAAATTCCGCCCCGATGTATTCAGGGGGATTTAAGGGTTTAAGGAGTATGGTAGTATGGCGTGGCTTGGTTTTGTCACATTACTAACGATATATTGGTGTTTTTTTGTGGCGGTAACCACAGGCCGCTTGGGCTGGTATCTTTTGCCGGGCTGGCTTTTGCCGATTCTTGCCATGGCAATCAGCTTTCGCAAGGGGATGCAGGTGAACGGGCTGATGGTGCTGATTTGCTTTTTGCTCTTTTTGTTGTGCCGCAGAGGCATGGCAGAGCTGCGAGGGTGGAACATCAAGCAGAGGAAAAAGCGTCCGGTGCTGTTTTGGTCGCTGTATGCCGCTGTTTTTCTGCTACTGTTTTACAGCGTGGCGCAGGCGCAGATTCAGGGCTATGTTCTGAATGTGCAGGGCTGGGGCAGTGAAACCATGCCGATGCTGCGGCTGGTTTTGGTAACGATTCCCCTTTTGGTTGTGAATTATTTTTATACGGAAATGGTCTATACGGCGATTGACCGCTTGAAATGGAAGCAGTGGGAGCTGGTGCTGCTGAACTGCCGTTGCTTTTTGGCGCATGAAAGCGGTGCGGAAAAGGTTGCCAAGCAGGGCTATTTTCTGGAGGGAATCCATAACGGCGTGACCTACCATTTTCAGCTGACAAAGCGCACCTATTTTATGCTGCGCAGAGAAAAGAATCTGCGGCTGCAAATAAGGACGGGGCTTTTGGGCGGCCTGTATATTACGGATTTGGAAAACGATTTCTTTAAGCGGGTTCGCCGCATGGACAGAAAATATGCCAAGCGAGGTATTTTCTTAAATGTTTTGGTCATGATTTTCGGCATTTGGCTGTTTTGGATTTTTAAATGAGCTTTAGACTGCACTTGGGCAACCCTGCCTGAGTGCTTTTTTTATGCCAATCATTTTGTGGGGGCGGGCGACATATCCTTGAAAGAAGGGATGTGGCGGAATGAAAAAACAGTGCGGCTTTCTGCTGCTTTATGTGATTGTGGCTGTGCTTTTGCTGCCACTGCTGCTGACGATGCTTTGCGGCGGCTTGGAGCGGGCATTGCCGCAGGAGGCAAGGGCACTTTATGGCTTGGCAGACCTTGCCCCGATGGATTCAGAGCTGGAGGAATATGTGGCAGGGGTGGTGGCGGCGGAAATGCCTGCCGCTTTTCCTGAGGAGGCACTGAAGGCACAGGCGGTTGCCGCCCGTACCTATCAGATCCGGCAGATGCGGGCGGCAGGGAGTGAGGCTGTGCTTTATCAGGTGGGACAGGCGTATCTTTCGGAGGCGGAGCAGAAGAAAAAATGGGGGAAGGAATACGCCTGCTATGCGGGGAAGATTCATCGGGCGGTGCGTGCGACGGCAGGGGAGATTATGGTCTATGACGGGGAGCCGATTTTGGCCGCCTTTCATGCACAAAGCGGCGGCAGGACGGAGGATGCGGAGAATGTCTGGAATGGGGCGGTGCCGTATTTGAAAAGCGTGGACAGCCATGAGGACAGGCAGGCACCGAACAACGAAACAACCGTGACCGTTTCGGCAGAGAGGATGGCAGACTGCTTGGGAGTGCCGAGGCAGGCGGAGGTTTTTGTGAAAAGCCGCACAGATGCAGGCTATGTGAAGGAGGTTGCGGCAGGCGAGCGTGTTTTTTCGGGCAGAGAGGTGCGGGAGCGATTGGGACTGCGCAGTGCTGCGTTCACGATTGCAAAAAACGGCGACAGCTATACCTTTACGGTGCATGGCTATGGGCATGGGGCAGGCATGAGCCAATACGGCGCTTGCTTTTTGGCAGAGCAGGGGAAGGATTACCATGAAATTTTGCGGCATTATTATACGGATATCTCCTTTTCGATTCTCGAATAAAAAAAGACACCTTTGGCAACAATAGCGTTGGAGGTGTTTATATGAAGCAAAAAGAAAAAAGAAACGGCTTGCAGGTTGTGGCGGTTTGCTGCTGCTTATGCTTGCTGGCAGTTGGGGCAGGGGTGGCCTATCGTGCCTTTGACAGAGAGGCGGCGGAAATGCCCTTGGAGCAGCCTGTGACGGCGGTGCGGAGCAAATCGGTTGCGGAGATATGCACAGCACAGCAGGCGGAGGAAAAGGCGGAAAAGGCAGAGAAAGCAGAGAAGGCGGAGAAAATGCCGCAGAAAATGCCGCAGGCGAAGGAGCCGACAAGGGAGAAGCAGGCACCTGTGTTTGTCGCTCCCGTGAAGGGGAAAATCGTTTTGGGGTACAGCACAGACCATGCCATTTATGATCCGACCTTAGAGCAATACCGCACCAACGCATCGGTCAGCCTGTCTGCAAAGAGGGGAACGGCAGTGAAGGCGGCGGCAGACGGTGTGGTAAAGGAAATCCGTCAGGATACGCAGGCGGGCAATGTGGTTACGATTGCACACGGGGAAAATTGGCTGACTACATACGGTCAGCTTGAGGATACCGTAGCAGTCAAGGAAGGGGAGCATGTGAAGCAGGGACAGAAAATCGGTGCGGTTGCCGCCCCGACGAAATACGGCGTTGCACTGGGCGAGCATTTGGAGTTTGCCATGGAGCAGAACGGAGAGCCGAAGAACCCTGAAAAATGGATGGAAAAGGCGGAATGAAAAAACGGGAAGAGCCGAGGGAGTTTCCTTTCGGCTTTTCTCTTTGTGAAAAAACGGAGAATTGGCGAGAGAAATGAAGTTTTTTTCAAAAAACCGCTTTACGAAATTTCAGAAAGAGGATAAAATGAGGGGACAAGGGTATTTGACAAAGGGGGATTGTGAAATGAAGCGTTTGTCTATTGTAAAAGGTGATATTGTAAAAGCAAAAACGGATGCCATTGTCAATGCAGCCAATACCTCTTTGCTGGGCGGCGGCGGTGTGGACGGTGCCATTCATCGTGCGGCGGGGCCGGAGCTTTTGGCAGAGTGCGAAACACTGCATGGCTGTCGTACCGGCGAGGCCAAAATTACGAAGGGCTATAAGCTGAAGGCAAAATATGTGATTCATACACCCGGCCCGATTTGGCGTGGCGGCAAGTGGGACGAGGAGGACCTTTTGGCGAACTGCTATCGGAACTGCTTGGCGTTGGCGAAGGAGCATGGGATTCAGAGCATTGCGTTTCCTTCCATCAGCACGGGGGTATATCGTTTCCCTGTGGATTTGGCGGCAAAAATTGCGGTTGGGGAGATTCTGCGTTTTCTGGAAACGGATGACAGCATGAAGCAGGTGATTCTGGTTTGCTTTGATGAGGCAACGAAGGTGGCATATCAGAAGGCATTTGCGGAGCTGACTGCATAAATTCATACAAAAATCAAAGGACTTTGGGCGGAAATTTGTCTGAAGTCTTTTTCTTTATACAAAAGCGAAAAAAGATTATGTAAAGCAATAGGAGATATGAACAGAATTTTGTTTCTGTGGAAAAAGTGGATAAACCACAGAGCTTATCCACAATGAAAAGCCCGAAAACGTAAGTTTTCCACAAAGTTATTCACAATATCCACAGCTTATGCGGAAGGAAATTGTGGAAAAAATGAGAAGTGCGTCTTTTTTTGCGGAGATTTGAAAAGCCCGAAAAAACGGTGTTTTTTGTTTTTGGGAAAAATTTGCCGATGCCATAAAACAGATTATGGAAACAAAAGCGGGAAAATCACACAAAGGCGGCGGCGGGGATTTATCGTGAAAATTTTTTAATAATTTTGAAAAGAAAAAAAGGAATTTGAAAAGATATGGAGAATATTAAGTATTAAACAGATGACAAATCCGCCGAAAAGCCGATTTGTAACAGTGTTTGAAATCTTATCGGCACTGTGCCGATTGGATATATGTTTTTGATTCTCCGATAAGCCGAGAGAATCCCGAAGGGAGTTGTTAGTATGCGTTATAACATTATTGGGAAAAACATCGATGTATGGGACAAAACAAAAGAAATGGTCGAAAAGAAAATGGACCGTATTGCCAAGCTGTTCCCTGAGAACACAGAGGCAACCATTACATTGAGCCTGGAAAAGCAGGTTGCTACGGTTGAGGTAACCATTCCTATGAATAAGAGATATGCGCGTGCAGAGGTGCAGGATGCGGATATGACGGCTGCAATGGACAAAACGGTGGACATTCTGGAGGGGCAGGTTGTTCGCTACAAAAAACGGATGCGTACCAAAATCAGAAACGGTGCCGATGCGTATGCGGCAGAATATGCGGCAATTTTGGTTCCTGAGGAGGATTTGGATGACGAACCTTTGGTAAAAATCGAAAAGGTAAAACGCTTCGATGTAAAACCGATGGATGCAGAGGAGGCTGTCATGGAGATGGAGCTGGTAGGGCATACCTTCTTCGTATTCCGCAACGGCGAAACAGACGAGGTGAATGTGGTTTACAAGAGAAAGAACGGCACCTACGGTCTGATTGAACCTGAATATTAAAAAATCAAGTCGGAAGCAGGCTTTTGGCTTTTTGAAACAGAAGAATGAACAGACGAGTTCCGACGGAAAGCATTGAAATTCGCTGTTTTCAGCCTTAGACCGAAAGGTCTAAGGCTTTTCTTATGAGAAGGGGAGAGGCAAATGGAGAAGGAGAGATTTGCAAAGCAGATAGCCTTTATTTTGGAGGCGGACAAGGAAAAGAGCATCCTTCGGCAGACGCATTTGAGCGGACACGGCAGAAGGGAAAACGATGCAGAGCATGCGTGGCACATGGCAATGATGATTTATCTTCTGAAGGAATATGCCAATCGGGAATTTGACCTTGCGAAAACGATGATGATGGCACTCATTCACGATATTGTGGAGATTGATGCGGGGGACACCTATGCGTATGACACCGCAGGGCTGGCAACGCAGGCGGAGCGGGAGGAAAAGGCGGCGGAGCGGATTTTCGGCCTGCTGCCCGATGACCAAAGAGCCGAGCTGCGTGCCTTATTTGAGGAATTTGAGGCGAATGAAACGGCGGAGGCGAATTTTGCACATGCCATGGATAATTTTCAGCCGCTTTTGCTCAACCATTCCAACGAGGGCGGCGATTGGCGGGAGCATCAGGTTTGTCGCAGCCAGATATGGAGGCGGCAATCCAAGACGGAATTGGGCTCTGCGGAAATTTGGGAGTATACCCGTGGGTTGATTGAGGAGAATATCCGAAAGGGAAATATTAAAGAGGACAAACCCGTTTGAAAACAGAAGGGCAGTGCTTTATCGGCACTGCCCTTTGTGTGTTATGTCGGATTTTTTTCCCAAGGCTTAAGATGATAGAAGAAAACGGAAAGGAAGGTGGAAAGCGTCCAGCCGATTGGCCATGCCATCCAAATGCCTGTTGCGCCGAAGCCAAGCCCCTTGGAAAAGACGAAGGCCAAGGCAACCCGCAGAAACAAATCGGTAAAGGTGGTGGTCATAAAATAGAGCATGGCACTGCCGCCGCGCAGCACCCCATCACACATGACCTTAATCGTAACCACGAAATAAAACGGTGTGACAATCCGCAGATAGTCCACGCCGGTCTGGATGGCGGCGGCACTGCTTTCATCCAAGAAAAGCCCCATGGCTGTGCGCCCGAAGAAGAAATAGAACAGGAAGAAGGGAACACAGACCAAAATGCCGAGCAATGCCCCTGCCCGCAGGCCCTCGGCAACACGCTCCCGTTTGCCAGCGCCGAGATTTTGCGCTGTGAAGGAGGAAACGCCGTTGGAAAGCGTTGTCATGCAGGTGACGGAAAACACATTCAGCTTTTGGCAGGCGGAAAAGCCGGCAACCACAGCAGAGCCATAGCTGTTTACTGCGGACTGCACGAAAAGATTGCCGACAGAAACAAAGCATTGCTGCAAAATGCTGGGGATGGCGACGGTTGTAACCTGCAGGAGCATTTGCGAGGAAAATTTTGCATACGGCTCATTGCTTTGGAGCTGCTTCATCCGATGCAGGAGGGTAAGGAAGGCAAGGACGGATGCCGCCCCCTGTGCAGCGAAGGTTGCCCATGCAACACCGGCGACACCCATTTTCAGCCAAACCACGAAGAAAACATCCAGCACGATGTTGGCAAACGAGGAGCCGATGAGGAAATACAGGGGGGTGCGGCTATCGCCCAGAGAGGTAAAAATGCCGTTGCAGATATTATAAAGATACAGGAACAAAAACCCATAGATATAGATGTGCAGATAGAGCTTGGCATCTGCAAAGACATCGGCAGGGGTGCGGATGAGGCGAAGCATGGCACTTCCGCTGAAAATGCCGATGAGTGTCAGCACCACGCTGACCGCAAGGCAGGCACAGAAGATGGTGCAGACGGCGGTTTTGAGTGCGCCGTATTTTTTTGCGCCGAACAGGCGGGAAACCACAACGGCACAGCCGATATTACTGCCGACGGCAACTGCCATGAAAATCATTGTGATGGGGTGGGAGGCACCAACGGCTGCCAATGCCGATTCCCCGATGAAGCGCCCCGCAATCACGCTGTCTGCAATTTGATAAATCTGCTGGAAGGCCACGCTCAGCAGCATGGGGATGGAGAACATCCAGAGCATTTTTCGGCTGCTGCCACGGGTTAAATCTGTAATCAAGAAAAGGTCATCTCCAATCTGTGCGTTTGTTCTGCTTTTATCGGTTTCTTTAGACAGTATACTCCTTTTTTTGAAAAAAGACAGCCGAAAGCGAAAGAAATTTTGGGGAGTGTGACACTCGCCAAGGGGCATAGAGTGTGGTATCATAAAAGGGATATTGAAAAAAAGAATGTGAAGCAAAGGGAGTTTGACAGATGGCAAAATTATACTTCAGATACGGTGTGATGGGCAGCTCCAAATCGGCGCAGGCACTCATTACAAAATTCAATTATGAGGAGCGGGGGATGCGTGTTTGGCTGATGAAGCCGGCGGCGGATACCCGTTACGGCGTTGATAAGGTACATTCCCGTATCGGCTTGGAGCAGTCTGCCGATGCGATTACGGAGGATATGGATTTATATGAGCTGTTCCGAGGCAGAGAACGGGAGTTTTATGATGTGATTATTGTGGATGAGGCGCAGTTTTTGCAGCCGACGCATGTGGAGCAGCTGCGGGATATTGTGGATAACTATAATGTGCCTGTGCTTTGCTTTGGTCTGCGGACGGATTTCAGAACCAAGCTGTTTCCGGGCAGTGCAAGGCTGTTTGAGCTGGCGGATTCCGTTACGGAGCTGAAAACGGTTTGCACCTGCGGCGGCAAGGCTATGGTCAATGCACGGGTGGATGCAGAGGGGAGCGTTGTTACCGAAGGGGAGCAGTTCCTTTTGGGCGGCAACGAAAGCTATCGCCCGATGTGCTATAAATGCTGGAAAAAGGCGCAGAAAAAGCAGGCGGCGGAGCAGTAAGGCGGCGTTTGGCTGAGGGAAACGCAAAAAAAGCGGTGTTTTTGCGGAAGGTTTTTCCGAAAACGGAGTGAAAAACGGAACAAGGACGGAGATTTTTCGTCAGAAAAACAGGGATTTTGAGAAAAAGGACATCTTTTCTATAAGGATTTCTTAAAACTTTTTGAATACCCCCCGAAATACACATTTTTTTCTTGTGTGCGGGGGTATTCTTCTGCTATACTATAATAATGTAAAAGTGTGCCTATTGCTCTTTGGCATACATGAGAAAAGAAAAATGAGGTGAACCAAATGGGTTTCTTGGAAAAAATATTTGGGAATTACAGTGAAAAGGAAATCAAAAAAATCAAGCCGATTGTGGCGAGGATTGAAGCACTGGGCCCCCAATATGAAAGCCTTTCGGATGAAGAGCTGAAAGGAAAAACACAGGAATTTAAGGAGCGCTTGGCAAACGGCGAAACCTTGGATGATATTCTGCCCGAAGCGTATGCGGTGGTCAGAGAGGCGGCATCCCGTCCGCATGTGCTGAACATGAAGCACTTCCCCGTACAGCTGATGGGCGGCATTGTGATGCACCAAGGAAGAATTGCCGAGATGCGTACAGGCGAGGGTAAAACACTGGTGGCAACACTGCCTGCTTATCTGAATGCACTGGAAGGCAAGGGCGTGCACGTTGTTACGGTCAATGACTATCTGGCGCAGCGTGACTCCGACTGGATGGGCGAGGTGTTCCGTTTCTTAGGGCTGAGTGTCGGCTGTATTCTTAATGGCATGGATAACGATGAACGCCGTGCGGCTTATGCCTGCGACATTACCTACGGCACAAACAATGAATTCGGCTTTGACTATCTGCGTGACAACATGGTGGTGCGTAAGGAAAACATGGTGCAGAGAGAGCTGCATTATGCCATCATCGACGAGGTTGACTCCGTTCTGATTGATGAAGCCAGAACACCCTTGATTATTTCCGGCAGCGGCTCCAAGTCCACGGATTTGTACCGTGTTGCCGATTTGTTCGTAAAGAAGCTGACAAAGGGGCGTATTCTGAATGAGGAAGAAGCCATGAATGCCCTTTTGAAAGAGGAAATCCAAGAGGAAGGCGACTTCGTTTTGGATGAAAAGGCAAAAAGCGTTGTGCTGACACAGGAGGGTATCGCAAAGGCGGAGAAATATTTTTCCGTTGAAAACCTTTCCGATCCCGAAAACCTGGAGCTGCAGCATTATATCAACAATGCGCTGAAGGCAAACTATAATATGCACTTGGATAAGGATTATGTGATCCATGAGGGCGAAATTGTTATCGTTGATGAATTTACAGGGCGTATGATGCCGGGCAGACGCTATTCCGACGGTCTGCATCAGGCAATCGAGGCGAAGGAGAACGTGCAGGTGCGCAGAGAAAGCAAAACCCTTGCAACGATTACCTTCCAGAATTACTTTAACAAATACAAAAAGAAATGCGGTATGACAGGTACGGCGAAAACAGAGGAGGAGGAATTCCGTAACATCTATGGCATGGACGTTGTGGAAATTCCCACCAACCGCCCTGTGCAGAGAAAGGATTTGGATGACCTTGTTTATCGTACCGAGGCGGGCAAGTTCCGTGCCGTTGTGAGAGAAATTATTGCGGCGCATGAAAAGGGACAGCCTGTGCTGGTGGGTACGGTAACGATTGAAAAATCCGAAACACTGAGCAAGCTGCTGAAAATGGAGGGCGTGAAGCATCAGGTTTTGAATGCGAAATATCACGCGCAGGAGGCAGAGATTGTTGCATTGGCAGGGCAGATGGGCGCAGTTACGATTGCAACCAACATGGCCGGCCGTGGTACAGACATTAAGCTGGGCGAAGGTGTGGCTGAATTGGGCGGCCTGAAAATCATCGGTACCGAGCGCCATGAGTCCAGACGCATTGATAACCAGCTGCGTGGGCGTGCCGGACGTCAGGGCGACCCCGGCGAATCCCGTTTCTATATCTCTTTGGAGGATGACCTGATGCGTCTGTTCGGCTCCGAAAAGACCATGAAGGTTGTGGATGCCATGGGCATGACAGAGGATGAGCCTATTGAGGCCGGGATGCTTTCCAAGGCGATTGAAAACGCACAGAAAAAGGTGGAGGGCAATAACTTTGCCATTCGTAAGCATTTGCTGGAATATGACCAGGTTATGAATGAGCAGAGAGAAATCATTTACGGCGAAAGAAAGCGTGTGCTTTACGGCGAAAACCTCAGAGACAGCATTGTCGGCATGATTGGTGCGGTTGTGGAGCGTACAGTGGATGCACACATGAATGATGACCAGCTTCCGGAGGAATGGGATATGCCTGCATTCAGTGAGGCACTGGGCGCTGTTATCCCCGTTGGCAAGGTCAACATCAAGGATGAGGCACTGCCGCAGATGACCAAGGATAAGCTGAAGGAAACACTGACAAAGCTGGGCAACCAGATGTATGAAATGAAGGAAAAGGAAATCGGTCAGGGACAGGCAGAGGGCGAAGAGCGGATGCGCGAGCTGGAGCGTGTGGTTATGCTGCGTGTGATTGACCAGAAATGGATGGACCATATTGATGATATGGACCAGATGCGCCAGGGGATCGGCCTGCACGCATACGCACAGAGAGATCCTTTGACAGAATATAAATTTGCGGCTTATGATATGTTCGAGGAAATGAGCAATCATATCCAAGAGGATACACTGAAAATCCTCTACCGTGTGCGTATCCAGACAGAGGTGAAGCAGGAGGAGCCGCAGCAGCAGATGTTCACAAATAAGGATGATTCTGCTGTGAAGCAGCCGAAGAAGCGTGCAGAGGAAAAAATCGGCAGAAACGATCCCTGTCCCTGCGGCAGCGGCAAGAAATATAAGCAGTGCTGTGGGAGGAATGCATAAGGCAAAGCCTTATGAAAGAAAGCAAAGGCGAAGCCTTACGAAAGAAAGCAAAGGCATAGCCTTGTGCATGGAGCGTTAGAACAGGAAAGAGGGAAACAAATGGGAGAAAAAAAGCAATATAGACTGCCGATGGAGTTTCCTTTCTATACACAAAGAATGACGCAGGAAACGTGGGAGGAGGAAGGCTTTTCCTCCTTTCCCGAGGCGGATAGCTGGACCTTTCGCAGCTGTGGCATTGCCTCCCTGCGTATGATATTGGAGGGCTTTGGCAAGCAGGTGGAGCGCCATGGCACAATGATTGCAAAGGGCGTGGCGGCCGGTGCCTATAAAGAGGGTGTCGGTTGGATTCACCGGGGCTTGGCAAGGCTTGCGGAGGAATATGGCATTTACGGCGAGGCACTGCGGGAAAAAACGGCAGAGGACTTGAAGCGGGAGCTGGATGCGGGGCATCCCTGCATGGTTTCTGTGGCATCCTTTTTTCAAGGGGGCAAGCCCAAGCCGGACGGCAGCGGTGTTTACGGGAAAAGCGGGCATTTGGTGCCTGTGCTTGGCTATGAGACCGAGGATGGCAGGCTGACTGCCCTTCTGGTACACCACCCCTCCGCCTTTTTGGAGCAAAACAAGCCGAGCTGGTGGGTGCCGATAGCGGATTTTTCGGCCTCCTTCGGCGGCAATTTTATTCGATTTTCAACGGAAAATTTTTCCGAGGAAGATAAATAGGACAAACGGTCTTTGACGGCAAGCCCAAGCCGCAGGATGCTTTGTCAACCAATAAATCAATTCTATTTTCATTATGAAGGAGATGATTTTTTATGTTCGAGTTAGAACAGATCCGTCTGGGCCTTTCTGCTTATGACGAAAAATTAAAGGAAATGGGGGCTTCACTTTGACGTCGCCGGCGCAAAGGAGAAGATAACCGAATTAGAAGAGCTTTCTGCAGATCCGGAATTTTGGAATGACCTGGAAAAAAGCCAGAAAACATTGCAGAAGCTGAAAGCACTGAAAAACAAGGTCGGCAAATACGAAGGCCTTGTGACAACCTACGAGGACATTCTGACACTCATCGAAATGGGCATCGAGGAGCAGGATGACAGCGTATATGAAGAAGTAAAGGAAATGAACGATTCCTTCCTTGCGGAATATGAGGCACTGCGCATTGCAACAATGCTCGATGGCGAATATGACCGCAACAATGCCATTGTTACCCTGCACGCAGGGACAGGCGGCACAGAGGCGTGCGACTGGACAAATATGCTTTTCCGCATGTATTCCAGATGGGCGCAGAAGGAGGGCTTCGAGGTTGAGGTTTTGGATATGCTCGATGGCGATGAGGCAGGGCTGAAATCCGTTACCATTCAGGTGAACGGCGAAAATGCCTATGGCTATCTGAAATCCGAAAAGGGGATTCACCGCTTGGTGCGTGTGTCTCCCTTCGACAGCGCAGGCAGACGGCAGACCTCTTTTGCGTCCTGCGATGTTATGCCTGAAATTGAGGACGATACGGAAATTGAAATCAAGCCCGATGATATCCGTATTGATACCTACAGAGCCAGCGGTGCCGGCGGTCAGCACATCAACAAGACCTCCTCGGCAATCCGTATCACACACTTCCCTACGGGAGTTGTGGTATCCTGCCAGGAGGAGAGAAGCCAGTTTGCCAACAAGGACAAGGCATTCAAAATGCTCAGAAGTAAGCTGCTTGCCCTCAAGATTGAGGAGCAGATGCAGAAGCTGGCGGAAATCCGTGGGGATGTGAAGGAAATCGGCTGGGGCAGCCAGATTCGTTCCTACATCTTTATGCCCTATACCTTGGTAAAGGACCATCGTACCGGAGAGGAAACGGGTAAGGTGGATGCTGTGATGGATGGCGATATTGATAACTTTATCAGCGCATATCTGGCATGGATTCATAGCTGATTTTTTTCGGAGGAAGAAAGCCTTGAAAGAGATTATCATTACCAAAAACGAGGAAAATCAAAGGCTGGACAAGTTTCTGCTGAAGTATATGAACAAGGCCTCCAAGGGCTTTGTGTATAAAATGCTGCGGAAAAAGCGCATTAAATACAACGGCGGCAAGGCGGAGGGAAACGAACTGCTGCAGGCAGGGGATACCCTTCGGCTTTACCTCTCGGACGAAACCATACAGTCCTTCATGGAGGAAAAGACCATTGCCGCAGCAAAGCGCCGCTTTGGGATTGTTTATGAGGATGACAGGCTTCTGGTGGTTTCCAAGCCGGCAGGACTTTTGACGCACCCCGAAAAAAGCAGTGACACCGATACCTTGATTGACCAAGTGCTTTATTATCTTTATCAGAAGGGGGAATATACCCCGGAGGCAGAAAGCAGCTTTACGCCCGCCCTGTGCAACCGCTTGGACAGAAACACCAGCGGCATTGTGATTGCGGGGAAAACCCTGCAGGCTGTGCAGGCCGTGAATGAAATCATTCGCAGCCGCAAGCTGAACAAGTTTTATCTGACCTTGGTGGCAGGGGAAATACGGGAGGCAGGCGAGATTACCGCCTATCTGACAAAGGATACCGAACGGAATCAGGTTCGCATTTCCAAGCGGGAGGGCAGCGGCGCAAAAACCGTGACGAAATATCGTCCGCTTGCGTATGCAAAGGGCTTTACCCTTCTGGAGATTCAGCTCATTACGGGCAAGACACACCAGATTCGTGCCCACATGCAAGCCATCGGCCACCCCGTTGCAGGCGACAGAAAATACGGCTCGGAGCATACAAACCAAAGGCTTCGAGAGAAATATGCCCTTTCCAATCAATTTCTTCATGCCCTTCGGGTAGAATGGAGAGAGAAGGAAGGCCCCTTGGCCGATTTATACGGAAAGGAAATGACAGCCCCCTTGCCGCCGCAGCTGCAGGCAATTTGTGATGGGCTGTTTGGCAGGGCGGAATAAGAAACAGAAGGAGGAGAGAAGATGAAAGCCATTATTTTGGCGGCGGGCTATGCCACAAGATTGTATCCGTTGACATTGCATACGCCGAAGGCTTTGCTCCCCATTGGCAAAAAGCCAATTATTGACCATATTGTAGAGAAAATGAACACCGTGGCGGAGCTGGATGCGATTTATGTGGTTTCCAACGATAAATTTGCAGAGCAGTTTGCGGCTTGGGCCAAAACAGCCGAAAGCCGTGTGCCGATTACCGTTTTGAATGATGGCACAACGGACGACTCCAATAAGCGTGGCGCAATCGGCGATATTTCCTTCGTGATTGAAGAAATGCAGATTGCGGATGATTTGATGGTAGTTGCAGGAGATAACTTCTTTACCTATTCTTTGAAGGAATATGTGGATTTTTTCCATGAGAAGAATCGGGATTGTGTCTGCGTGAAGGTTTGGGAGGACGAGGCGGCCCTCAGCCAATTCGGCATTGCGCTTTTGGATGAAAACGGCAAGGTGCTTGACATTGAGGAAAAGCCCGCAAAGCCCAAATCCAATACGGTTGTATTCGCCGCATACCTCTATAAGAGGGAAACCGTTCCCATGATTGCCGCATATCTGGCGGCAGGCAATAAGCCGGATTCCCCCGGCAATTTCCCGGCATGGCTCTATCATCAGAAGGAGGTATACGCATATACCTTTGCGGGAGAGTGCTATGACATTGGGACACCGGAAAGCTATCGGGAAGTATGCGAACTTTATGACAAATAACACGAAGCCGTTCTGCTGATTGAAGGACGGCTTTCTTTCCTTTTTATAAAGGGGCTCGACAAGCGGGTGAGCAAATGCACAAAAAACGCATTTGTGCACTTGCTCAGACATTTGACGGGCATTTGTTGATGCAATGGAAGGAGAAAATGTGCAGTGGAATGGATAGAAGTATTCGTAGCAACGAGCAGGATGGGATTGGAGCCTGTGGAGGCTGTGCTGTATCAGTGCGGCTTGACGGGGCTGATGATTCACGATGAATCCGATTTTGCGGAATTTTTGGAAAACCCCAACAGAGAATGGGATTATGTGGCAGATGAATTGGTGGAGGAAAAGGAAAGGCTTGAGACAGGGATTACCTTTTTCCTGCGGGACAACCTTTACGGCAGAGAGCAGCTTGCACAGATTCAGGGGGCCTTGGCGGCAGTGAAGGACAGCGAAAAGGAGCTGGATTTAGGCTCTTTGGAGCTGAGAATGAAAAATGTGCAGGAGGAGGACTGGGCGAACAACTGGAAGAAATATTTTAAGCCCTTCCCTGTCGGCGAAAAAATTATGATTAAGCCCTCTTGGGAGGAGCTGACGGAGGAAACCGATAAAATCATTCTCAAGATTGACCCCGGACATATCTTCGGCACAGGGACACACGAAACCACGCAGCTTTGCATGGAGCTGATTGAAAAATATGTGAAAAAGGACGATAGGGTTCTGGATATCGGCTGTGGCAGCGGGATTCTTTCGATTGCCTCTCTTTTGTTGGAGGCGAAGGAGGCAGATGCAGTGGACATTGACCCGAATGCCATGGCGATTGCTTATGAAAACAGCGACAGAAACGAGATTCCCAGAGAGAAATACCATGTTTGTGCAGGGAATATTCTGGAGGATGCCGCCTTGCATGAAAAATACAGCGGCAAAAAATATGACATGGTAGAGGCGAACATTGTGGCGGATATTATTATTGCATTGACAAAGCAGGTGCCTGACTATATTAAGGACGGCGGTATTTTCCTTTGCAGCGGCATCATTACCGAGAGAAAAGAGGATGTGCTTGCGGCACTGGCGGCAGGCGGCTTTGACGTGCAGGATGTGCGTGAGAAAAAGGGCTGGGTTGCCATCGCATCGAAATATGTGGGGTGATGGGAATGCCGAAATTTTTCTTTGATAAAACCGATTTGGTGCAGGGACAGATTCAACTGCACGGGGAGAATGAAAAGCATATCAAAACCGTTTTGCGTGCCAAGGAGGGCGAGGAGCTGACGCTTTGCGACGGCGAGGGGACGGATTACCAATGCCGCATTGCCTCTTTGGCAGATGGCGTGCAGCTGGAGGTTCTCTCCCAAGTGCCCTGCGAAACAGAGCCGAAAACAAAAATTACGCTTTATCAGGGCTTACCGAAGGCGGATAAGATGGAGCTGATTATTCAGAAATGCGTGGAGCTTGGCGTGGAGCGGATTGTGGCGGTCAGCACCGAGCGTGCCATTGTGAAGCTGGATAAAAAGGAAGGCAAAAAGCTGGAGCGTTGGCAGAAAATTGCCGAGGCGGCAGCGAAGCAGAGCGGCAGAGGACGGATTCCGGAGGTTTTCGGACAGGTGTTGAAATTTAAGGATGCCGTGGCAGAGGCGAAGGAGCTGGATGGCGCCATCATTCCCTATGAAAAGGAAGAAAAAACGGGACTGCGCAGCTTTGTGCAGGGCTTCCGAGGCGAGCATATCGGCATTTTCATTGGGCCGGAGGGCGGCTTTGCCGAGGAGGAGATTGCACTGGCGAAGGAAAACGGCATTACCCCGATTACCTTGGGAAAGCGGATTCTGCGGACAGAAACGGCAGGAATGACAACAACGGCTATCCTTTTATATGAATTGGATTGAGGAGGCAACTATGATTTATTTTGACAATGCGGCAACCACAAGAGCGTTGCCTGCGGTAGCGGAAAAAATGAGCATGATGCTTTGCGAGCAATACGGCAACCCTGCATCCGTCAGCGCAATGGGCTTGGCGGCGGAAAAGGAAATCAGAAATGCGGCGGAAATCATTGCCCGTGGGATTCATTGTAAATATGAGGAGATTTTCTTTACCAGCGGCGGCACAGAGGGCGACAACTGGGCGATTTACGGCACAGCGGAGGGCTACAAAAGACAGGGAGCGCACTTCATCACAACGGAGATTGAACACCCTGCGGTGAAAAACCCCATGAAGCTGTTGGAGGAAAAGGGCGCAGAGGTTACATGGCTGAAGGTGGACAGACAGGGGCATATCTCCTTGGAGGAGCTGGCAAATGCCATCCGCCCCGACACTGTTTTGGTCAGCACCATTTTGGTCAACAATGAAACGGGAACGGTGCAGGATGCGGCTGCCATCGGCAAGCTGATTAAGGAAAAGAACCCCAAGTGCCTGTATCATGTGGATGCGGTGCAGGCCTTCGGGAAATACCCGATTGATGTGGAAAAAATGAAAATTGACCTTCTGACCATGAGCGGACACAAGCTTCATGGGCCGAAGGGCGTTGGGATGCTCTATATGCGCAAGGGCTTGAAGGTGAAGCCCTTGATGCTTGGCGGCGGGCAGCAGAGAGGACAGCGCCCCGGCACAGAAAACGGCCCCGGTGCGGCGGCATTGGGCGTGGCGTGTGAGGAGGCCTTCCAGAGCATGAAGGAAAGCATTGCCCATGTGAGAGAGGTAAAGCAGACCTTATTGGAGGGGATTCTTGCCCTGCCCGATACACAGCTCAACGGGGACAGCTTGGAGGAGGCAAGCCCCTATGTGCTGAATGTGACCTTCAAGGGACTCAGAAGCGAGGTGCTTTTGCACGCACTGGAAAGCAAGGGCATTGTGGTTTCTGCCGGCTCTGCCTGTGACAGCAAGAAGAAGGTCGGCAGCCCTGTGCTGACTGCAATGGGACTGCCCTTCTCTGAAATTGAGGGGGCAATCCGTTTCAGCTTCTGCCGTTATAATACGGTGGAGGAGGCAAAGGAATGCCTGAAGGCGTTGGAGGAATTGGTACCCTTCTTTAGAAAATATAACAGATAAATGCAGAAAAGGAGAAAATAATGGCTGAAAAGGTTTTAATCGTGAAATACGGCGAGATTGCCATGCGTGGCAACAATAAATATCTTTTTATCAACCGCCTGATTTCCGCAATCCGCAAAAATCTTGATCCTTATGGCAACTATTATGTGGTGCGGGACCCCGGTCGCTTGATTGTGGAGGACCGTGGCGGCGAATTGGATTATGATTTGACGATTCCCAAGCTGGAAACGATTTTTGGGTTACATTCCATCTGCCCGGGTGTCCGCTTGGAGGATAATGATTTTGATACCATCTGCAAGGAGGCCTTGGCGCACATGCAGGAATTTTACGGCGACAGGGAGATGACCTTTAAGGTGCATACCCGCCGTGCGAATAAAGGCTATCCCATGCCCTCCATGGAAATGAGCATGGAGGTGGGGGCATATCTTTTGGAGCGTATGCCGAATTTGAAGGTGGACGTGAAGAACCCCGATGTGACACTGCATATTGAGATTCGCAACAGCACCTATTTACATTCTAAGATTATCCGCACCTATGGCGGCCTGCCCTATGGCAGCAACGGCAAGGCAGTCAGCCTGCTTTCCGGCGGCATTGACAGCCCTGTTGCAACATGGATGATGGCAAAGCGTGGCGTTGAGGTGGAGGGCGTTTATTTCCACAGCCCCCCGTATACAAGTGAATGGGCGAAGGAAAAGGTAATTGATTTGGCAAAGCGGATTGCCGATTTTACAGGGGAATTCCGTCTTTATGTGGTGCCCTTTACGGAGCTGCAGCTTTACCTTTTGGACAACACGGCGCATGACCGCTTGACCATTCATTTGAAGCGTGCCATGATGCGTGCGGCGGAAATGATTGCCCGAAAGGATGACGCACTGGCGTTGGTGACAGGCGAAAGCGTGGGGCAGGTTGCCAGCCAAACCATGCAGGGGATTCAGGTTATCAATGCGGTTTGCGATTTGCCTGTGCTGCGGCCCTTGGCGGGGATGGATAAGGCGGAAATCATTGAGCGTGCGGACAAAATCGGCACCTATGAAATTTCCATCCGTCCTTATGAGGATTGCTGTACTGTTTTTGTAGCAAAGCACCCTGTTACGAAGCCTCGCTTGAATTATATCGAAAAGGCGGAGCATAAGCTGACAGAGCTGGACAGACTGCTGGAGGAGGCAGTTGCCAATGCAGAGGTTATTGACCTGTAAGCAGAAAGCGAAATATATCGGAGGCGATAAAGATGTTTGAACAAGCAACACCCTTGACAAAGCGAATCAATGAGCTGGCAAAAAAGGCAAAAACCGTCGGCTTGACGGAAGCGGAACGGGAGGAACAGACCTTGCTGCGACAGGAATTTTTGATTAAATTCCGTGCGAACTTCAAAGCACAGCTGGATAACATTGAAATCGTGGATGAGGACGAAAAGGAAGAAAAGGAAGAAAAGGAAGAAAAATAAAAGAGAGAGCCTGCTGCTTTCCGTGAGGGAGGGGCGGGCTTTTTTCCTGCCTGTTTTTTCTGCTTTTGAAAAAAAGTGAAAAAAAGAAAAAATTTTTGAAAAAATGCGGAACTTTTGAAAAATCCCTTCGTCTGAATGGTATACAACGAAAAAAAAGAAAATGGAAACGATTTAGGAGGAATAGAATATGAAGAAGAATATGACAAAGGTTATGGCAATGGGTATGGTGCTGACAATGCTGGCAGGCACAACAGCATTTGCGAGCGGCACAGTGACAGAGGCAACCAAGGGCGTTCAGGCAACCGCAGAGGACACAAAGCAGGCTGAGGCTGCATTCTTGAGCGAAAGCGGCAAGATTGTTTCTGTGGAAAAAAACGAGAAGGATGGCTCTTGCGTGGTGGAAATTACAAATAAACAGGGCGGCCTGCGTTTTGCAATGGATGCAAACAGCTTGATTCTGGACAGAAAGACAGGCGGCAATCTGAAGGTGGCTGATTTGACAGAGGGCATGGAGGTTGCAGTGATTTATGAGGCAAACAGCCCCATGGGCATGAGCCTGCCCCCTTATCTTGGCAACGTGACAGCAGTGGTTGCAAATGCAGATGCAGACAATATGATGGTTGGTCACTTCGGAGAGGATTTGACAGACCGGACAAGCAAGCTGCAGCTGAATATTTCCGATGAAACAAGAATTTTGAATTTGGAAGGCGCAAAAATCAGACTTTCCGCAGAGGATATAAAAAATCAGGATGCACTGGTGTTCTATGATGTGACAACAAAAAGCCTGCCTGCACAGACAACACCTTCCTTGGTGCTGCTGCTGACACAGACAGAGGAAACACAGACACGTGAAACACAGACACAGGAGATGGTTCCTCTGAGAGAGGCAGCTGTGAAAAACGGCTACACTGTAAAATGGCAGGGCAAGCAGAAGCCCATCCTTCTGGAAAAGGAAGGCACCTCCATTGCAATCACAATCGGCAGTGATGAATATGTGGTAGAGGGCGATATGGTTAAGAAGGCTGCAATGCCCAGTGAATTGAAGAACGGCAAGACATATGTTTCCAGCGATATTTTCGCATAAGGAAAACGCTTGCAAAAAGGCTGAACAATCAGGAAGGGAGTCTGCAACGGCAGGCTCCTTTTTTGCGTGGTGCGAGCCGCTTGGATTGCACAGGGGCGGTTTCTATGCTAAAGTGAAGAAAGGATGAAAACGGATTTTTGTTTTGCGATGGGGGGAAACACATGAGGGTAACGGTTTTGATGGACAACCATACGGAGATTGATGTTTATTATTTGGGAGAGCCGGCGGTTTCCTATTGGCTGGAAACGGAGGGGAAGTGCTTTCTCTTTGATACGGGCTATTCCGATGCGTTTTTGAAAAATGCGGCGGATATGGGGATTGATGTGACGCAGGCGGAGGCAATCCTGCTTTCCCATTCCCACAATGACCATACGGGCGGCTTAAAGCACCTGATGGAGCGGACGTTTGCGAAGAAAGCAAGACTGGTGGCACATCCGGATGCCCTTTTGCCGCATTGGCATGAGGGGCTGGAGATTGGCTGTCCGGTTTCGCAGCGGGCGTTGGCGGAAAAATTTGAGCTATGCTTGGGGAAGGAGCCTGTTTGGCTGACGGAGCGATTGGTCTGGCTGGGGGAAATTCCGCATACGATAGACTTTGAGCCTGCCTATGCCATTGGTACGGTGGAGCGAGCAGGCAAGACGGAAGCGGATTTTATTGCGGATGATACGGCCTTGGCCTATGTGGGAGAGCAGGGGCTGACGGTTATCACAGGCTGTTCTCATGCGGGCATTTGCAACATTCTTGCGTATGCGAAAGGGGTAACGGGGGTGGAGAGAATCCAAAGCGTTTTGGGCGGCTTTCACCTGTTTGCCTTGGAGGAGCGTGCCAAGGAAACGATTGCATATCTGAAAAAGGAGAGGATTGCGGAATTATATCCCTGCCACTGCACCTCCTTTGCGGTGCGTGCGGCCTTGCACCAGGAAACGCCTGTGCGGGAAATTGCGGTTGGCACACAGTTGGAATGGAACTAAGCGGATTTATTTCCGTCTAAAAAGAAAATCCGGGTGCGAAAAAAGAGGACTTTTTCAATCTTTGCGAAATATTAAGGAAAACGAAAGAATTATTTGCGGAAATTTATGATACAATGAGGTTAGGAATGGCTGTCCGTTTGGGAGGCAGCGGAATAGATGAAGGGGGCAGAAGGTATGAAAAAGACAAAGCAAATGCTAACCTTAGCGACAACGGCGAGCCTGCTGATTGGCAGTATTTCTGTGCCTGCTTATGCGGCGGCCACCTTTGCAGACATCAACACAGTGACATGGTCCGGCTTTCAGCCGTTTTTGAACCAAGCGGCAGAATTGGGGCTGATGAGCGGCTACGAGGAAAACGGCAAGCGTTATTGCAAGCCCAGAAACAATGTGACCTATTGTGAGGCGGTACAGCTGATGTATTCCATCATGAAGGCTTACACGAAGCAGGAGGTCAATGCGGCAACTGTGACAAAATGGAAGCCTGTTATCAGTGCATACCACATTCCGACATGGGCCTATCAGGCTGCGGCTTACGGCTTGGAGAACGGGGTTTTGACTACGAAGGACCTGAACAAGCTGCAAAACGGCACAAAGGCAGCCAATCGTGAGGATGTCGGCGTGATTTTCGGGAAGGCACTGGATACCGTAAAGGGCTATGATATCAAGGCGGGCGCAGCAGTCGGCTATGCCGATAAGAATTTGATTTCCGCAGAGGCGGTGCCTTATCTGGAGCTGCTATACAGAGCGAAGCTGATGGTGGGGGATGCGGAGAATAAATTTAACCCCAAGAGCAACATCACAAGGGCGGAAATGGCAGTGCTTTCCGTAAAATCCTACAATAAATTGGTGGAAAACGAAGGGGCTCCCTCTGCACAGAAAAACGTAAGCGGCACAGTGACCGAATGTAAAACCATGCAGAACGGAGATATTTTCCTGACGATGACGGCGAATGGCTCCACTCTGAGCCTGTTTGGCGTGAAGGGCAAGGTTTCCGCAAAATATGACGGGAAAACGATTGCACTTTCGGATATCAAAGCAGGGGATACCGTAAGGGTAACCTATGAAGGACAATACATGAGCAGTGTTGTGGTTACCTATTCCAAGAAAGGCATTAGCCGGACCACAGAGAAAACGTATGAATTGAAGGAGATTACCTCCTCCAAGATTACGGTAAAGGACGGCTCCTCCGAGAAGAAGTTTTATCTGGATGACAACGCAGAGATTCGGCTGGATGGGAAGAAATCGACAGTAAGAAGGCTTTCCGATGCGCTGGAGGATACGGCGTATGATGTGACGCTGACCTTGGATCAGAATGACTCTGTAAAGAAGGTTGTGGCTGTGATGAATGCCAACAACCCCACAGAAGGCACTGTGACCGAGGTGGAGAATGATAAAATGACCATCAAGACGGGCAAAAAGGAATACACCTATTCGCTTGCAAAGGATGTCGAGGTGGAATACAACGGCAGCAGCATGAAGTTCAGCAAATTTGAGCGGGACTATGATGACAGCAACTTTGAGGTTTCCCTGAAGCTGAACAAGAAAAATGAGGTTGAGAAAGTCAAGATTATCTCCATGGAGGATGAATATAACGGCACATTGACCTACCTGAACAACAAGCGGATTGAATTTACCTCCGGCAATAAGGAGCGGAGATATAGCTTGAGTGACGATGTTACGGTGCGGGTGGACGGCAAGCGCAGCAGTGTTTCCGACCTGCGGGAAAGCAATCGGGACGGCAAGGCATACAGCGTTTCGGTGGACACCAACCGAGATGATGAGGTAACGGAAATTCTTGCGGTATCCAAATACAGCAGCAACAGCGAGGGCAAGCTGGACAAAATCAGCAAGAGAGAAATTAAGATTGTTGCCAAGGAAAAGGAATATACCTATGCCCTGGCGAGCGAGGTGGATGTTACCATCAACGGAAAGACAAGAGATGTTTCCGATTTGATGGACAGCTACAGGGACTATGGCTTTACGGTAAAGCTGAAATTCAACAAGGACGGCGAGGTTTGTGAGATTTCTGCCGAGATGGCAGAGATCAAGGAGGGCTATCTGAGAGACTTGATTGAGGAGCAAAGGAGCGTTACCGTTACGGCAGCAGGCATAAACATTAAAATGGACTTGGCAAGCAGCGTGGCGGTTACCCTTGGGGGCGAAAAGATTAGCTTAACAAAGCTGAATGATCAGTTGGATTATGCCTATGGTGATTCCCGCATTTTTGTGGAGCTGACCTATAACAGCAGCGGCGAGGTAAAGGCGATTGCGGCTGTTTGGGAGGATGCACGTGGCGAGCTGGTTTCTGTGGACAGAAAGCAGGATGAGATTACCGTGCGGATAGACGGCAGCAAAAAGACCTTTGAAATCGGCAGACGAGCAGAATTTGTTTACAAGCTGGCGGCAACGGCGGATGAAAAGGATTATAAGAGAAGCCTGAGATATGACGAGGATTTATATGGCTTGCAGGATTTCTTGGATGCCTGCGCTGACGCAAGGGACAACTGCACCGTCGCCTTGACGAAGGATTCCGATGGCAGGATCGTGAGAATTTGCGCAACGGCAGAATAAAAGAAAACAGAAAAGGGCGAAATTCCGAAAAGAGTTTCGCTCTTTTTTTCTGCGGAGGGAATGTGAAAATTCTCTTGGAAGCTTGGGGCGTGGTTGTGTGTGGAGAACTATTGTGTATTTTGCATAAAAAACAGGGGTAATAAAACGATTTCTTTTGCTTTACTTTAGCGTGGTAGTGTGATACTATGATGAAGAACAAGGGAGCAGTGCTCCAAGGGAATGAAAAATAACGAGTATAAAGGGGACGATAGCTTATGAAAAAGTATTTGGTACTGATTTTGGCAATGATTATGAGTGTATCTGTTTTGGCAGGCTGCGGCGGCGAAGGAAGCGGTGCAAAAAAGACCTTTACTGTGGGCTTTGATGCGGAATATCCTCCTTATGGTTACAGAACAGAGGATGGCGATTATACCGGCTTCGATTTGGACCTGGCGGCAGAGGTTTGTGCAAGAAACGGCTGGGAGCTGGTGAAGCAGCCGGTAGATTGGAATGCAAAGGACATGGAGCTGAACAGCGGTGCGATTGACTGCCTTTGGAACGGCTTTACCATGACAGGCAGAGAGAATGAATACACCTTCTCTAAGCCTTATATTGACAACAGCATTGTTTATGTTGTGAAAAAGGATTCCCCCATTCAGACAGAGGCGGATTTGGCAGGCAAGCACGTGATTACACAGGCCGGCTCCTCCGCACTGGCGGCATTGCAGGATGAATCCAAGGCGGATGTTGTGAAATCCTTTGCTTCTTTGGATGAGATTGCGGATTATAACACTGCATTCATGAACCTGGAATCCGGTGCAAATGATGCAATCGCAGTCGATATCGGTGTTGCACAGTATCAGCTTGCAACAAAGGCGGACAAATTCAGAATGTTGGAGGAGCCTCTTTCCACAGAGCAGTATGCAATCGGCTTTAAGCTGGGCAACGAGGAGCTGAGAGATCAGGTGCAGGCAACACTGGATGAAATGGCCGCAGACGGTACGGTAGAAAAAATTGCCGCAAAGTATAAGGATTACAACCTGGACCAGATGCTTTGCTTAGGCAAATAATGAAAAAGCGGAAATGAACACAACGACGAAAGACGGTGGGGAAAGCCCTGCCGCCTTTCCTGCGTTTTTCGGGAATCTTTCGATTCCGACAGTTTTATGGCGAAGAAAGGAATTATTACTATGAATTTTGCGATTATTGCACAGCAGCTTGTCAGCGGCATGGGGGCCTCCCTGCTGATTTTTGTGCTGACCCTGCTGTTTTCCATGCCCCTGGGGCTTTTGGTTGCCTTTGGGAGAATGTCTAAAATTACGCCTTTGCGGGCAATCATTAAGGTTTTCATCGCCATTTTGCGTGGCACGCCTTTGATGCTGCAATTATTGGTGGTGAATTTTGCGCCTTATTATATTTTGGGGATTTCTATGCCGAGATGGTACCGCTTTGGTGCAATCATCATTGGGTTTTCCATCAACTATGCGGCTTATTTTGCGGAAATTTACCGCTCCGGGATTGAATCCATCCCCAAGGGGCAATATGAGGCGGCCTCTGTGCTGGGCTACAACAAAAATCAGACCTTCTTCCGCATTGTTTTTCCCCAGATGGTAAAGCGTGTGCTGCCCCCTGTGACAAATGAGGTTATCACCTTGGTAAAGGATACCTCCTTGGCATTCGTTTTGGCATACGAGGAAATGTTTACCGTTGCAAAGCAGATTGCATCCGCACGCACAAGCATTATGCCTTTGTTTGTGGCAGGCGTGTTCTATTTCATTTTCAATGCTGTGGTGGCATTTGCCATGGAGCGCATTGAAAAGAAGCTGAATTATTATCGTTAAGAAGGGAGGGCATACAATGAATAAGGTATTGGAAATCAAGCATTGCAATAAAAGCTTTGGCGAAAATGAGGTTTTGAAGGATATTTCTCTTTCTGTTTCCGAAGGACAGGTTGTGTCTATCATTGGGCCTTCCGGCTCTGGCAAATCAACACTTTTGCGTTGTGCGACCATGCTGGAGAGCATGGATGGCGGCGATTTGATTTATCTGGGGGAATATGCGGCGCAGGCGAATGCGGACGGAAGGGCGGTTTATGCCGCAAAGGATACCTTGCAGGGCATCAAAAAGCAGTTTGGGCTGGTGTTCCAGAATTTCAACCTGTTTCCCCATTATTCCGTGATGAAAAACATTACCGAGCCGCCGATTTTGATTGGCAAACGCAAAAAGGAGGAGGTTTATGCCGAGGCCAGAGAGCTTTTGAAAAAAATGGGACTGGCAGACAAGGAAAATGCCTACCCCTGTGAGCTTTCTGGCGGACAGCAGCAGCGTGTTTCCATTGCAAGAGCATTGGCAATGAAGCCGAAGATTTTGTTTTTTGACGAGCCGACCTCTGCGCTTGACCCTGAGCTGACGGGCGAAATTTTGAAGGTTATCAAGGACTTGGCGGCGGAACACATGACAATGGTAATCGTGACGCATGAAATGTCCTTTGCAAGAGATGTTTCCGACCATATTATTTTTATGGACGGCGGTGTGATTGTGGAGGAGGGCGAGCCTGCGCAGGTGATCAACCATCCACAGCAGGAGCGTACCAAGGCGTTCCTGAACCGCTTTCAGCAGTAAGGGAGTGGTCGGATGGAGCTGAAATTCATCAAAGCAAGCCCTACGGAAAATATGACGCTGCTCATCGAAACCCCTGTGGCAAGAGAAAATCAGCTTGCTGTGGCAGAGCGGCTGATTGCCTATGGCGGTGTTTATGCGGAGCAGGCAGGCTATATCGAGGCGGCGGAAAATCCTTTGGCGGAAAAGCGCCTGCAAATGATGGCAGGGGAATTTTGCGGCAATGCCAGCCTTTCCCTTGCGGCATGGCTGGCGAAGGAAAAAAGGCTGCCGATTGGCGAAAAAACAGAGATTACGCTTGAGGTTTCGGGGGCGGAGGCACCGGTTTCCTGTGAGCTGCTGCGGGAGGCGGAAAACGCCTTTTCGGGCAGGGTGGCAATGCCGCTGCCAAGTGCTATTGAAGAAAGAACCTTTTGGCTGGATGGCGAAAGACTGGAATTGACGGCGGTTGTCTTTGCGGGCATTACGCATATTGTGATTCCCGTTTCCCTTTGGGGCGAGGCGGCAAGGCAGAAGGCGGAGCGTGCGGCAAGGGCGTGGGCGAAGGAGCTGCCCGCTGTGTTCGGCTTGATGCTTTTGGATGAGCGGGAGCAACGCCTGCAGCCCTTGGTGGCAGTGGGCGAGGTCAGCTTGATTTGGGAGAGAGGCTGTGGTAGCGGAACGGCGGCTGTCGGTGCCTATTTGGCGGCAAGAGAGAAGAAGGACATTTTTGTTTCCCTCAAGCAGCCCGGCGGCGTGATGTGTGCAGCGGTTTCCTTTGCACAGGAGAAAATTACAAAAATTGAGCTGATGGGCAAGGTTGCCATTGTGGCAGAGGGCACAGCATATTTATAAAAGAAGTCGCAGAGGAAAGCACTGCGGCTTTTTGCTTTGTGGGGAAAAACAGTGCGAAATAGGCGGTTTCCTTACATTTTTTGGCAGATGGCTTGACAGGAAGAAGGGATTTCCTCTATACTTTGCCAATAAGAACAGCGAAAAAAGGAGGGATGGCTGATGTTTGCAAATATTCCGAGAGTCGGTATGCGTATGGTAAAAACAGCCTTGGCGGTAGCGGTTTGTTTTTTGCTGTATTTCCTTCGCGGAGAGGAGGGCGTACCCATTTTTTCCACCATTGCCGCTATCATTTGTATGCAGCCCTATACGGAAAACAGCATACAGGTTGCCATTAACCGTATTTTTGCAACGCTCTTGGGGGCGGTCTTTGCCCTTTTGGTGCTGCATTTGATTCGTTATATTCCCTATGAGGTGCGTATTTTGCGGTATATGGTCATTTCCTTTGCTGTGATTCCTGTGATGTATGTGACGGTGCTGTTAAAGCGCACAGGTGCCTCTGCCTTATCGGGCATTGTGCTTTTGAGCGTTTGCCTTTCCAATGTGGGCTACACGCCGCTGGAGGGGGCAATCAATCGTTCTGTGGAGACGATTATTGGGATTCTGGTTTCCTTGGGAGTCAACAATCTGCACCTGCCGAGAAGAAAAACGGGAGATTTCCTTTTTGTGACCGGCTTTGACGGGGCATTATATGATGAGAAAAGCGGCATTTCGCCCTATGCCTCCTTTGAGCTGAATCAGCTTTTGCAGGACGGCCTGCCCTTTACCATTGCGACGGAGCGTACCCCTGCCTCACTGATGGCGGATTTGAAGGGCTTGGATTTGCATTTGCCTGTGATTGCGATGGATGGTGCGGTGCTGTATGATGTGAAGGATAAGCGTTACCGTGCGACAAACGGCTTGCCGAAGGAGTGGGTGGACCTCATTTGTGCGCATGTGAAGGGCAAGGAATATCATTATTTTTTGAATGTGGTTTGGCAGAATGTGCTTTTGATTTATTTCAGCGAATTTAAAAATGAGGTGGAGCGGGAGCTGTATCTTTCCAACCGCCGCTCGCCCTATCGCAATTATATTTACGGCGAAATGCCGGAGGATGGCGTTGTGGTGTATATCCTTTTGGTGCTGCGGGATGCGGAGGCAGATGCACTGGAGGCGGAGCTTTGTGCGATGGATGCGGAGCGGGAGCTGCTCTTTTTGCGGGACAAATCGGAAACACCTGCGGACTATTGCCATTTGAAGATTTACCATAAAAATGCAACAAAGGAATGTATGCTGAAGCGGCTGATGGAGGAAATTCCGCAGAAGAAATGCGTTGCCTTCGGCAGCAACAAAAACGACCTTTCCATGCTTGCGGCGGCACAGCTTTCCTATGCAACGGCAGATGCCGTTCCGGAGGCGTGTGCGGCGGCAAAAAGACAGCTGCGTGGGCATGGCGGGGACAGCATTGTGAGAAAGATTTTCCGCTTATATGAGCGGCTGCCATGGGAAAAGCTGCCCAAGGAAATGAGAGAACCAAAGGATTGAGAGGAACGATATGAGTGAATTGCATGAATTTTCCAGAGCGGAGCTGCTTTTGGGAAGGGAAGGAATGGAAAAATTGAGAGGGGCGCATGTGGCCGTGTTCGGCATTGGCGGTGTCGGCTCCTTTGCGGCGGAGGCCCTGGCAAGAGGCGGCGTGGGACACCTTGCCCTGATTGACGGGGATGTGGTGAGCCGAACAAACATCAACCGTCAGCTGATTGCAACGCAGAAAACGATTGGCAGAAGGAAAACATCTGTCATGGCGGAGCGTATCCATGAAATGCTTCCCGAAACCGAGGTGGTGGAATATCCTGTGGTTTATGGTGCGGAAAACAGGGATTTGTTGGATTTTGCGGCCTATGATTATATTGTGGATGCCATTGATACCGTTACCTCCAAGCTGATTTTGATTGAGGAGGCAAAGAAGGCAGGCACAGAGGTGATCAGCTCCATGGGGACAGGGAATAAATTTGATGCGACGCAGTTTGAGGTGGCGGATATTTCCAAGACAAGCGTCTGCCCGTTGGCAAAGGTTATGCGCAAGGAGCTGAAAAGCCGAGGGATTCGGGGCGTGAAGGTGGTCTATTCCAAGGAGCTGCCCCAAAGGCCTGCGGATTCGGAGGAAACAGGCAAGCGGCAGATTCCGGGGAGCCTTTCCTTTGTGCCGCCTGTGGCGGGGATGATTTTGGCAGGAGAGGTTATTAAGCATATTGTTGGGAGAGAAAACGGATGAGAATTCAATTATCAGACCATTTTACCTATGGCAGATTGATTCGCTTTGTCCTTCCTTCTGTGGCGATGATGATTCTGACCTCGGTTTACGGGGTGGTGGATGGGCTGTTTGTTTCCAATTTTGTTGGGAAAACCGCCTTTGCGGCAGTCAATCTTGTGATTCCCTTCACATTGGTTTTGGGTGCCTTCGGCTTTATGCTGGGGACGGGCGGCACTGCCCTTGTGGCGAAAACCTTGGGAGAGGGCAAGCAGGAGGAGGCAAATCGGATTTTTTCCATGCTGATTTATTTTGCGATTGGCTTGGGGCTTGTGCTGACGATGCTCGGCATTGCGGTGCTGAAAAAAATCCTTCTTAAAATGGGCGCAGATGATGCCATGCTCGGCTACGGCATGATTTACGGGAGGCTTGTGCTTTTGGGGATTCCCTTTTATATGCTGCAAAATATGTTCCAGAATTTTTTGATTGCGGCAGAAAAGCCGCAGCTTGGCTTGATTGTGACGGTTGCGGCAGGGCTGACGAATATGGTTTTGGATGCGCTGTTTATTGCGGTGCTTGGCTGGGGCGTGGCAGGTGCGGCGGTGGCAACGGCATTGGGGCAATGTGTCGGCGGCTTGATTCCCTTTGTTTATTTTGCAAGGAAAAACAGCAGTCGGCTTGCCTTGGTAAAAACAAAATTACTGGGGGGTGCGCTGCTGCGAACCTGTACGAACGGCTCCTCCGAGCTGGTGTCGAATATTTCCATGTCCTCGGTGGGAATGCTCTATAATGCACAGCTGATGAAGGTTGCGGGGGAAAACGGCGTGGCGGCGTATGGTGTGATTCTATATGTCAATTTTATTTTTATTGCGATTTATCTGGGCTATGCCTATGGCTCTGCGCCCATCGTTGCATTCAACTATGGTGCGGGAAAGAAGGCAGAGCTGCAGAATGTGCTGAAAAAGAGCCTGAAGCTGCTTTTGGGGACAGGCATTGTGCTGCTTTCGATTGGGGTGCTTTTTGCCGGCGTGCTTTCGGGGCTTTTTGTCGGCTATGATGCACAGCTTTATGCCATGACTGTGAGAGGACTTCGCTTTTATGCGGTTTCCTTCCTTTTGAGCGGCTTTAATATTTTCGGCTCGTCCTTCTTTACGGCACTGAACAACGGGATGGTTTCTGCGGCAATTTCCTTTTTGCGTACCGTTGTTTTTGAGGTGGCGGCAGTTTTGATTTTGCCCCTCCTTTTCGGCTTGGACGGCATTTGGTGCGCCATTACGGTGGCGGAGCTTGCCTCTATCCTGATTACAACGGGTGTCTTTTTTGCATTGCGGCAGAGATACCAATATTTCTAAAGTGGAGAATTTTCCCTCAATTCTTACAAATTTATTAGAATTTTCTGAAGAAAAGGGGAAGCTGCTTGCAATAAGTGGGGATTTACGCTACAATCGGAAGAAGAAGCAAGGTGTTCTGGTGCCTTTCGGCAGTTTGTGGCATGAGGCATAAAGGAGGAATCCCTATGAGGAAAGATAAGAAAAACAGATGGCTTGTTATGGCGGTTGTTGCTGTTTTGGCTTTCTCCGGCTGTGGTGCAGGAACGGAAGGCGTGGAGCTTGCCTCTGCGGAGGAATATATGCAGGCGGCAAAAACGGCGCTGGAAGGGAAGGATAGCTATACGGCTGCCTTTGAAGCGGTGGTTTCCATGAATGGCGCAGGGAATATGACGACCAAGGGAAAGATTACCTTTGTTGAGGAGCCACTGTTTATGCAGGTGGATACAAATTTGCTTTTTGAGGACGGCAGGCAGAAATATACGCTCTATCTGGAAAAGGCGGGGGACGCTGTCAACCAATATATGAATTATGGCGGAGAATGGACGGAAATGACCTTGCAGGCGGAAAATGCCATGGACAGCGTGCAGATTTATTCTGCGGTGCAGAACCTGAAAGCCTTGCTTGCGGCGGCAGAAAACTGCACCTTGCAGACAGAGGGCAAGCAGGCGGTCATCTCTGCGGAAATTCCGGCGGAAAAGCTCTATGATGTGGAGGAGGCGGGACGCTTTTTCCAGATGGCAGGCATGAGCAGTCTTTCTGCGGTGTATTTTGAAGGAGTCGGCGCAACGCCTGTTACCTTTGTGCTGAACCAAAAGACAGGAGAACCGCTTTCCTATGAAATTGATTTGACAAAGCCGTTGGAGAAGGTAACCAACAATGTTTTGGCGGAGCTGGACGGCGGCAACGGTGTTTCCGTGAAGGCCTATCGCCTTTCCTATCAGCTGACAAAGCTGGGCGGTGTGAAGGCGGGAGGCGTTCCGGCAGAGGCGAAAAGCAATGCCATCAATTATGAAAGAGAGATTTCCATTTTGGAAGGCGAAAAATAAAAAGAGGGCAAACCCGTTTTGTGTGATGTGAGTGAAGTGCCCCCTGTCAAGTAGACAGTGAAAAAATAAAAATGTTTTGTTGGAGATGGTCTCTGCATTGGCAGAGATC
>NZ_CAKQVD010000010.1 GCF_934277605.1 uncultured Anaerotignum sp. | reverse complement strand
GCCCAGATAGCTCAGTTGGTAGAGCAGTGGACTGAAAATCCACGTGTCACTGGTTCGATTCCGGTTCTGGGCACCATAAATGCGCGAGTGGCTCAGTGGTAGAGCATCGCCTTGCCAAGGCGAGGGTCGCGAGTTCGAATCTCGTCTCGCGCTTTTCTCTTTCAAAAGGGAAAGCAAAAATCTATAAAATGATGTTGACAAGCTTTTAAAAGTTTGGTAAGATACATCTTGTCGAAAAAACGATGTGCGCGAGTGGCTCAGTGGTAGAGCATCGCCTTGCCAAGGCGAGGGTCGCGAGTTCGAATCTCGTCTCGCGCTTCTTTTCGACAAACTGCATACTTTGCGCGAGTGGCTCAGTGGTAGAGCATCGCCTTGCCAAGGCGAGGGTCGCGAGTTCGAATCTCGTCTCGCGCTTAGAGGAATCGGTTTTGAAGATCATCAAGACCGGTTCTTTTTTTTAAACCCAAAAGCAGAAGGAGGAGGAGCCATGTTTGTTGGGACGTGCGAGGCAACCTTTCGGGCGGAATGGGTTTCCAGCCTGAAGGAAAAGCGGATGGTTGTGAAAAGCCTGGTGGAAAAGACACGGCACAAATTCAATGCCTCCGTGGCGGAGGTGGACAGGCAGGAGGAGTATAAAATGCTTGTGATTGGCTTTGCCTGTGTCAGCAACGAAAAACGCCATATTGAAAGCATTTTGCAGCATATTTTGGATTTTATGGAGAAAAACACAGAGGCGGAATTGATTTCTGCGGAGTATGAGGTATATTAGGTGCATTTTTGTTGAAAACAAACGGAAAATTTGCATTTAAGTGTAGATTTTCAAAAATCAGTGTGTTATAATCTACTGTGATTGTGCAGTTTTCGTGTACTGTATCACAACATGGCAGCAGCATTTTGAAAATAAAGACAAGGTTGTCATAAAAACGAATATCTTTAAGGAGGAACTTCTTACAATGAACGCAACATTAATGAGCAAAGAAAAAACAGCAGTAAAACTTTCTTTTGAAGTAAGCGCAGAAGTATTGGAACAGGGCATGGCTTTTGCTTACAACAAACAAAAAAATAATCTGTCTCTGCCCGGCTTCAGAAAGGGTAAAGTACCCAGAAAGCTGATTGAAGCACAGTATGGCGAAGGCTTTTTCTATGAAGATGCAATCAACCATATCTTCCCCGAAGAATACATGGCAGCAGTGAAGGAGCTGGGCCTGGATGTTGTTTCCGCTCCCACTCTGGATATTGAATACATTCAGTCCGGCAAGGGCGCAAAATTCATCTGTGATGTAACTGTAAAGCCCGAGGTTGAGCTGGGCCAGTATAAAGGTCTGGAAGTAGAAAAGGTTTCTGCTGAGGTAACAGATGAAGACGTTATGAAGGAACTGGAAAAGGTTCAGAAGCAGAACGCAAGAAAGATTGAAGTAACAGACAGAGCAGCACAGCTGGGTGATGTTGTAAACATTGACTACCTTGGCTCCGTTGACGGCGTTGCTTTCGATGGCGGCAAGGCAGAAGGCTTTGATTTGGAGCTTGGCTCTCATTCCTTCATCGAAGGCTTTGAGGATCAGATTGTAGGCCACAGCATTGGCGATGAATTTGATATCAACGTAACCTTCCCCGAAGAATATCATGCACCCGAACTGGCAGGCAAGGCTGCAGTATTCGCAATCAAGGTAAACGCAATCACAGCGAAGGAGCTGCCCGAGCTGAACGACGCATTTGCAGAGGATGTTTCCGAATTTTCCACTCTGGATGAATATAAAGCAGATATTTTGTCTAAACTGGCTGCAGAGAAAACAGAAAAGGCAAAACAGCTGCAGGGCGATAAGCTGCTGGATGCAGCAGTTGCAAACTGCAAGATGGAAGTGCCTCAGGTTATGTATGATAACAAGATTGACAGCATGATGAGAGAATTTGAAGAAAACATCGTTCGTCAGGGCCTGTCCATGGATATTTACTATCAGTACATGGGTACAAACGAAGAAACCATGAGAGAAACCTTCAAGGATACCTCCATGAAGAGCGTTGATGCAAGACTGATGCTGGAAGCAATCGCAAAGGCTGAAAATCTGGTTATCTCCGATGAGGATTTGGATGCAGAAGTAATCAAATACGGCGAAAGCTACGGTGTAGACGGTCAGACAATGCTGGATATGATTCAGGATGATGACAAGGACGCACTGAGACAGGATATGCTGGTTAGAGCTGCAATGAAGGTTATCGAAGACAGCGCAGTGCTGAAGGAAGCGTAAGAAAAACAAACCAAAAAGGCGAAACCTTAGAAATATTGCAATACAGATAGGCACAGGAAACTGTGCCTATTTAGATAATATAAGATTGGAGGAATCATAATGAGTTTAGTACCTATGGTCGTAGAACAGTCCAACCGTGGTGAACGTTCTTATGATATTTATTCCAGATTACTGAAGGACAGAATCATCTTTCTGGGAGAAGAAGTGAATGATGTTACGGCAAGCCTTGTTGTAGCGCAGCTTCTGTTTTTGGCAGCGGAGGATCCCGATAAGGACATCAACCTGTATATCAACAGCCCCGGCGGTTCTGTCACAGCAGGCATGGCCATCTATGATACCATGCAGTATATCAAGCCGGATGTTTCCACCATCTGCATTGGCATGGCGGCAAGCATGGGCGCATTTTTGCTGGCAGGCGGTGCAAAGGGCAAGAGATATGCTCTGCCCAATGCCGAGGTTATGATTCATCAGCCCAGCGGCGGCGCAAGGGGGCAGGCAACGGATATCCGTATCCATGCGGAAAATATCCTGCGCACCAAAGCAAAGCTGAATCAGATTTTGGCAGAAAACACAGGCAAGCCTGTGGAGGAAGTGGAAAAAGACACAGAACGAGATAACTTTATGAGTGCTGAGGAAGCAAAGGCATACGGTTTGATTGATGCTGTCATTTCAAAGCCTCAGACAAAGGAGAGAGGATAAATGTCGGGGAAAACGGAAGACATGAATAAGCTGCGTTGCTCCTTCTGTGGAAAAACGCAGGATCAGGTGAAAAAGCTGATTGCCGGACCGAATGTGTATATCTGTGATGAATGTATTGATCTTTGTTCGGACATCATTGAGGAGGAATATGACGTTCTGGCAAATAAGGATGAAAACTTTAACGTGCCGAAGCCGAAGGAAATCAAGGAAACACTGGACGAATATGTCATCGGACAGAACAGAGCAAAGCAGGCATTGGCTGTTGCGGTGTATAACCATTATAAGCGCATTTATATGGACACCAAGGCGGAGGATGTGGAGCTGCAAAAGAGCAACATTCTTCTGGTTGGCCCCACAGGGACAGGGAAAACCCTTTTGGCGCAGACCTTGGCAAGAGTGCTGAATGTACCCTTTGCGATTGCGGATGCAACCTCCTTGACCGAGGCCGGCTATGTTGGCGAGGATGTGGAGAATATCCTGCTGAAGCTGATTCAAGCGGCAGATTACGATATTGAAAAGGCAGAGCGTGGGATTATCTACATTGATGAAATTGATAAAATCACAAAGAAAAGCGAAAATGTATCCATCACCAGAGATGTCAGCGGCGAAGGCGTACAGCAGGCGTTGTTGAAAATTCTGGAGGGGACTGTGGCAAGCGTGCCTCCACAGGGCGGCAGAAAGCACCCCCATCAGGAATTTATCCAGATTGATACGACGAATATTTTGTTCATCTGCGGCGGTGCCTTCGGCGGTATTGAAAAAATCATTCAAAACCGCATGGGGCATAAGGTAATCGGCTTTGGCGCAGAGGTAAAGAGCAAGGTGGATAAAACAGAGGATGAGCTGCTGCAAAGCCTGATGCCGCAGGATTTGCTGAAGTATGGTCTGATTCCGGAATTTATCGGGCGTTTGCCTGTGGTGGTAACACTGGATAATCTGGATGAGGAAGCCTTTGTGCATATTTTAACAGAACCCAAGAACGCACTGACAAAGCAGTATGAATATCTCTTTGCGCTGGATGATGTTATTCTGGAGTTTAAAGAGGAGGCCCTGCGTGCCATTGCGAAAAAGGCAATCGAGCGGGAAACAGGTGCAAGAGGCCTGCGTTCCATTGTGGAGGAATTCATCAACCCGATTATGTATGAAATTCCGACAGAAACAACGGTGGAGCGTTGCATGATCACAGAGGATGTGGTAAACGGCAAGGCGGCACCCGAATATGTCTATAATGAGGACAGAAAGCCTTTGCAGCGGATGCGTAAGCGCAAAAGCAGCAAGGGAAACAACGGTGTTTCTGCGTAAATAATGGAAAAATGAAAAAGAAAGTATCTCTATCAATAGGATGGGGATACTTTTTTTATTGGAAAAACGCACAATGGAAAACGGTATCATTTTTTAGTGAGCGGAACAATGTGCATCTTTGGCGGATTTGTTGGAATTTTTAACAAAATCGCAGAAAATGTCTAAAAAATCACAAATAGCTGTTGACGGAATCGGGAATGCGTACTATAATTTATCTGTATTTGAGAGAAAGACAAGGATAGATAAATGTCCTTGATAAAAAGACAAATAGAAACGTGAAACAGACAATAGGAGGATAAAAAATGCTGACATTAGAAATGATTCAGGACGCAAAAAAAACACTGGAAGGCGTTGCAAGAGTAACACCTTTGTACGAATCCGCTTTTATTAACCCCAATGCAAACGTATTCATCAAATGCGAAAATATGCAGGTAACAGGCTCCTTCAAGCTGAGAGGTGCTTATGTGAAAACAGCAAGCCTGACAGAAGAAGAAGCTTCCAAGGGCGTAATCGCTTGCTCCGCAGGTAACCATGCACAGGGCGTTGCTCTGGCAGCACAGAAAAAAGGCATTAAGGCTACTATCTGCATGCCCGCAGGCGCTCCTCTGGCTAAGGTTGAAGCGACAAAGAGCTACGGCGCAGAGGTTGTTCTGGTTCCCGGCGTATATGATGATGCTGCTGCAAAGGCAGTGGAACTGCAGCAGGAAAAGGGCTACACATTCTTGCACCCCTTCAACGATGAATATGTAATGGCAGGTCAGGGTACGGTTGGTCTGGAAATCATGGAAAAACTGCCCGAAGCAGACGTTGTATTCGTTCCCATCGGTGGCGGCGGTCTGATTTCCGGTGTTGCTTGCGCAATCAAGAGCATCAACCCCAACTGCAAGGTATACGGTGTACAGGCAGCAGGCGCTCCTTCCATGAAGCAGTCCATGGAACACAAGAGAATTGTAAAGCTGGCAAGCGTTTCCACAATGGCAGACGGTATCGCAGTAAAAGAACCCGGTACACTGACATTTGAAGCTTGCTTGAAATATGTTGACGGCATTGTAACTGTAACAGAGGCTGAAATCGCATCCGCAATCCTGATGTTGCTGGAAAAACACAAAATGGTAGCAGAAGGCGCAGGCGCAGTTTCTGTAGCAGCAGCTATGACAAACAAGGTTGATATCAAGGGCAAAAACGTAGTTTGTGTTGTTTCCGGCGGTAACGTAGACGTAAACGTACTGGACAGAATCATCGACAAGGGCCTGCAGGAAAACGGCAGAATCGCTGAATTTTCTGTAATGATGGCAGATAAGCCCGGTCAGCTGATTCAGCTGCTGCAGATTATTGCACAGACAGGCGCAAACATTCTGGATGTAAACCATGACAGAAGAGCAAAGGGCGTAGCAGTAAGCAATGTTGTTGTAAACGTAACAGTTGAAACAAGAAACAAAGCACACTACGAAGAAATGGTTGCAGCACTGAAAGCAAACGGCTACACAATCTGATTTCAACACATCGACTTATCATTTCTTTGGCTTCTTAAGCGGAACCGTGCATGATATTCCAAATCAAAAAAGCAAGAAATTTCGATATAAAAGAGATTTCTTGCTTTTTCTTTTTTATGATTGAAAAAACCCCGCAAATCGAGTATTCTGTTATCTGAGGTGAAAAAAATGGAGGAACAAAAGAAAAAACGAACAGCGGGAATCTGCTATACTCTGGCCGGGGGGATGTGCTGGGGGCTTTCCGGCTGCTTTGGGCAATATTTATTTCAGAAAAAGGATATTACGGCAGATTGGCTTGTGATGGTGCGGCTGCTTTTGGCGGGAGTGCTTTTGGTTTTGATGGGCTTTTTGCTGACGAAAAAACGGATGGGGGATATCTGGAAAAATCCTGTGGACAGAAGGCAGCTCTTGATTTTTTCTGTTTTTGGTATGCTGAGCTGTCAGTATACCTATTTTGCGGCCATCCAATATTCCAATGCAGGCACCTCAACGGTGCTGCAGTCCTTGGCGCCTTTGTTGATTTTGGGGGTTGTGTGCTTCAAGGAAAAGCGTTGGCCTCGTAAAATGGAAACAGGTGCTATCTTTTGTGCATTGCTGGGGGTGTTTTTGCTCAGTACGCATGGCAATATTCACAGCATGAGCATCACAACCTTGGCTTTGGTGTTCGGCTTAGGTGCGGCGGCAGGCGGTGCGGCATATAATCTGCTTTCGGGGAATTTGCTGCGGCACTATGGCGTGCATGCCGTTGTGGGCTATGCCATGCTGCTTGCGGGTGTGGCTATGCTGCCCTTTGTGCGCCCTTGGAATTATGAGATTCTCTTTGACCAAGGAACTGTTTTGGCGACGGCAGGGGTGGTTGTGATTGGCACGGCGATTGCGTTTTCGCTTTATCTGAAGGGTGTCAGCATTGTGGGGCCCTTCATGGGAAGCCTGCTCGGGATGGTGGAGCCGATTACGGCGGTTATCATTTCCTTCCTCTTTTTGCACGCAAAATTTCAAGGCATGGACCTGGTGGGCTTTGCACTGATTTTGGGGACAGTGGTGGCGCTTTCTTTGCAATCGAAATAACGAAAAAAACAAAATGCCTTGGGTTCTGCGGAAGCCAAGGTATATTTGCGTGCAAAGGAATTTTATGATAAAATTATATATTGGAAAATTTTTATCTGAAGGATATGAAAATAGATGAGGTGAGAGCTTTGGCGGAACAAAAAAACAGGAAAACCACTGCCAAAACCACTGCGAAAACGCCCACTGTGAAAAAGACAACGGCAAAGAGCAGTGTCAAAAAAGAAACAGGAGCCAAGAAGGAAACCACCAGAATGAAGGCACAGCCCGCCCGCTTTGGAGACAGCCTTTTGGATGAGATTATTTTGCTGCTCATCATTGCGGCCTCCGTGATTGTTTTTATCAGTCTGCTGACGGAAAAAATGGGTGTCATCGGCGGCATTATCAGCAGCTTTTTTAAGGGGCTGTTTGGGCTTGGCGGCTTCTTTTTGCCGCTTTGCGTGATTGCATATTGCGTTTGGATGTTGGCAAGCGAGGAAAAGAGATACCCCTTGGTGCGAGGAATCGGCACAGGGCTGTTTTTGCTGACGGTTGCCGCCTTTGCACAGGTGCTTCATCCGGTGCAGACAGCGGAAAGCCTTGGCTTTTTCAAGCGATGCGGCGTGCTTTACGGGGCGGGTGCGTTTACAAACGGCGGTTTATTTGGCGGCTTAATCGGCGGCGGTCTGTATCGTGTGTTGGATACCTTGGGGAGCGTGATTCTGCTTTTGGCAATGGGGGTTATTTCCGTTGTGATGGCAACAGGAAAATCCCTTTTTCATGCGATTGGGGACGCCAATCAGCACCGCAAGGCAAGAAGAAGGGTTAAGAATGAAAGAATTAAGAATAAAGCAGAGCTGATTCGTCAGCAGGAGGAATTTGAGGCGGAGCGGCAGGCGAAAAAAGCACAGCGACGCAGAAAAATGAACCGAGAGGATTTTAATATTGAGGTGCAGGAGGAAAATGGCAAAACGCCTTATGTCGAGGAAACGGTTTTCCGCAAAAAGCCCTTGATTTTGGAAACAAAAAAACGAGAGCCGATTTTTGATTATGTCAAGGAAAACGGTGTAGAGAAGGCTGTGCGCAGAGAAGCACCCGCAGAAAGCGAAAAGGCCGAGGATGCGCCCTCTATCAAGGAGGCGGCGGCAAGCATGGCGGAGGATGTGCTGAAGGAGGTTGCCACAGCACAGGAAAAAGCGGCAGAGGATACGGCGCAGGATGCAGAGGATGCCTTGTTTGAAGAAATCTTTGCGGAAAAGTCACAGGAGGAAGGCATTGGCATTGATATTTTTCCGGATGAGGACATGGGCAGAACGGTTTTGCCGAGAAGGTCTGCGGCGGCGGAGGAGCCTCCGGTTGTGACAGAGGAACAGCCTCCGGTTGCAGCAGAGGAAGAGCCTCCGGTTGCGGCAGAGAAAGCAGAGCAGACCGAAGAAGCCGCAGCGCAGGAAGCACCGAAGCCGACAGAAGCCGTTTCCACACCGAAGGAGGCACCTGCCGAGGAGGAAAGACCTTATATTTTCCCCCCGATTACGCTTTTGGGAAAGGATACGCAAACAGAAAACGGCGGCGGACGCACAGAGCTGTTTGAAAATGCCAAAAAGCTGGAAAATACGCTCAAGAGCTTTGGGGTGGAGGCGAAGGTCATTCAAATCAGCAAGGGCCCAACCGTTACCCGTTATGAGCTTTCCCCGAGCCAAGGGGTAAAGGTCAGCAAGATTGTGAATTTGGCGGATGATATTGCCTTGAATCTGGCGGCAAGCGGGATTCGTATTGAGGCACCCATTCCGGGAAAGGCGGCAGTCGGCATTGAGGTGCCGAATAAGGAAACGCAGTCGGTTTATATGCGCACACTGCTGGAAAGTGATGCCTTCAAGCAGCACCCCTCCAAGCTGGCCTTTGCCTTGGGGCAGGATATTGCAGGCAACCCTGTGGTAACGGATATTGCGAAAATGCCGCATTTGCTGATTGCGGGGGCAACCGGCTCAGGGAAATCCGTTTGCATTAACACATTGATTACAAGCATTTTATATAAAGCCAATCCGCAGGAGGTAAAGCTGCTTTTGGTCGATCCGAAGGTGGTAGAGCTGAGCGTGTATAACGGGATTCCGCATTTGCTGATTCCTGTTGTGACAGATCCGAAAAAGGCGGCATCTGCGCTGAATTGGGCAGTGCGTGAAATGCTGCAAAGATATAATGATTTTGCCGCACACAGCGTTAGAGATATCAAGGGCTTTAATAAATTGATGGAGGAAAAGGGCGAGGAGAAGGCGAAAATGCCCCAAATCGTGATTATCATTGATGAATTGGCAGACCTGATGATGGCGGCACCCGGCGAGGTGGAGGATGCCATCTGCCGTTTGGCGCAGATGGCCCGTGCGGCAGGGATGCACCTGATTATTGCAACACAGCGTCCATCTGTAGATGTCATCACGGGTGTGATTAAGGCGAACATTCCCTCAAGATTGGCGTTTGCCGTATCCTCCGGCATTGATTCCAGAACGATTCTGGATATGGTGGGGGCGGAAAAGCTGCTGGGGAAGGGCGATATGCTGTTCTATCCCTCCGGTCAGAGCAAGCCCTCTCGTTTGCAGGGCGCATTTGTGACAGACCAGGAGGTCGAAGCCATTGTCGATTTCCTCAAAAAGAGCAGCAAGCCCTATTATACGCAGGAAACCATCGACCAAATTACTGCTGCCGGCAAGGTTGGCGGTGCGGCGGAGGATTCGGATGAATTTTTCTCTCAGGCGGTTGATTTGATTTTGGAAAAGGAAAAGGCATCTGTTTCCATGCTCCAAAGACAATTCCGCATTGGCTATAACCGTGCGGCAAGGCTGATGGATGATTTGGAGCGGCAGGGCATTGTCGGCCCCGAGGAGGGCAGTAAGCCGAGAAAGGTACTCATTACCAAAAGTGAATGGGAGGAAATGACGGGCGCAGTTCCCGATGAGATTTAAAGCTGCCATAAAGGATTGCAGAAGTATGCTGCAATCCTTTTTCCTGTTTTTGATTGAAATGGATTGACAAAAACAGACAAGTATAGTATTATCAGCACAGGGTCATATGACTGACGGAAGTGGAAACAACCACATGGAAGTATGACTGATTCGAATGCCGACCGTCTGGGCGATGATGCTTGGATTGTGTGCGGCTTTTTTTATGGAAATTTTGCAATGCCTCACCGTTCCAGTGTCAGAATACCGGTAATGTGAAAGGCGGGAGAGCCGCCAAGCAGAGAGGAGATTTTTCGGATGTTTAAAACAGACTTACAGATTGCACAGGAATGTAACATGGAGCATATCCTGAAGGTTGCTGAAAAAGCGGGGATTCCCGAAGAATATGTAGATTGCTACGGCAAATACAAGGGCAAAATCAGCAGCAAATATTACGACAAAATCAAAAACAACCCCGATGCAAAATTGATTCTGGTAACAGCTGTAAACCCCACACCCGCAGGCGAAGGCAAAACAACCGTTACCATCGGCTTGACAGAAGCATTGCAGCAGATGGGCAAAAATGCCATCACCTGCCTGCGTGAGCCTTCCTTGGGGCCCTGCATGGGTGTAAAGGGCGGTGCTGCCGGCGGCGGCTATGCACAGGTGGTTCCCATGGAGGATATCAACCTGCACTTTACAGGCGATTTGCACGCTATCACAACAGCAAACAACCTTTTGGCATCCATGGTGGATAACCACATTCAGCAGGGCAATGAGCTGAATATCGATCCCAGAAGAATTGCATGGAAGCGCTGTGTAGACCTGAACGACAGACAGCTGAGAAATGTGATTTCCGGCTTGGGCGGCAAGGTAAACGGTGTACCCAGAGAGGACGCATTCCAGATTACCGTTGCTTCCGAAATCATGGCAATCTTCTGCTTGGCAAATGATTTGAAACAGCTGAAGGGAATGTTGGGCAGAATCATCGTTGGCTACACCTATGAGGATGAACCCGTAACAGCAAAAATGATTGGCGCAGACGGCGCAATGACAGTTCTTTTGAAGGATGCACTGCAGCCTAACGTGGTGCAGACCTTGGAAAACACACTGGCAATCATCCACGGCGGCCCCTTCGCAAACATCGCACATGGCTGTAACTCCGTTATGGCAACAAAAACAGCAATGAAAATTGCGGATTATGTTGTAACAGAGGCAGGCTTCGGCGCAGACCTGGGTGCTGAAAAATTCTTTGATATCAAGTGCCGTAAGGCAGGCCTGAAGCCCGATGCGGTTGTTCTGGTTGCAACCGTGCGTGCACTGAAATATAACGGCGGTGTGCCGAAGGCAGACCTGTCCAATGAAAACCTGGATGCACTGGCAAAGGGCTTTGTGAATCTGGAAAAGCACATTGAAAATATCCAGAAATACGGTGTTCCCGTTGTGGTAACACTGAATCATTTTGTAGCAGACACCGATGCAGAGGTTGCTTATGTGAAGGAACGCTGCGAATCCATGGGCGCAACCTTTGCCGTAGCGAAGGTATGGGCAGATGGCGGCGAGGGCGGCAAGGCTCTGGCTGAGAAGGTTCTGGAAACACTGGAAACAAAGGAAAGCAAATTCCATTTCCTGTATGAGGATGAATTAAGCATTGTTGAAAAGGTAAATAAGGTATGTAAGGAAATCTATGGCGCAGGCACAGTCAACTTCTCTGCGGCAGCAAAGAAAACACTGGCACAGATTGAAAAGCTGGGCTTTAACGATTTCCCTGTATGTATCGCAAAGACACAGTATTCTCTTTCCGATGATCCCAAGGTGTTGGGCCGTCCGGAAGGGTTCGAGGTAACTGTAAAAGAGATTCGTATTTCCGCAGGTGCAGGCTTTATCGTTGTACTGCTGGGCGATGTTATGACAATGCCCGGCCTGCCCAAAAAGCCCGCAGCCTTGAATATCGACATTGACGATAACGGAAACGTGGTAGGTCTCTTCTGATTAGAGGGAGTTAAAAAGGATGAAAGCACAACTGATTGATGGCAAACGGATTTCTGCGGAAATTAAGGCAGAGGCGGCGGAGGAAGCGGCAGCATTAAAGGCGAAGGGGATCACACCCTGCTTAGCGGTTGTTTTGGTCGGCGATGATTCCGCCTCTCAGGTATATGTGAATAATAAGAAAAAGGCGTGTGAGGCAGTCGGGATTCGCTCGGTTTCCCATGTGTTGTCTGGGGGGACAACGGAGGAAGCACTTTTGGAGCTGATTGCCAAGCTGAATGCAGATCGGGATATTCACGGAATTTTGGTGCAGATGCCTGTGCCAAAGCAGATTGATGAACGAAAGGTAATCCTTGCCATCGACCCCAAGAAGGATGTGGATTGTTTCCATCCCGTAAACGTGGGTAATCTCCACACAGGCGGAGAGGGATTCCTTCCCTGTACCCCTGCCGGCATTATTGAGTTAATCAAGCGCAGCGGTCATTCTATCGAAGGGAAACAGTGTGTTGTGATTGGCAGAAGCAATATCGTAGGAAAGCCTGTGGCTATGCTGTTGATGCAGGAGAACGGCACTGTGACCATTTGCCATTCCAAAACAAAGAATCTGGCGGAAATCTGTCGGGGGGCAGATATCATTGTCAGCGCAGTGGGCAAGGTGAACACAGTGACGGCGGATATGGTAAAGGAAGGCGCGATTATCATCGATGTTGGGATGAATCGCAATGAAGCAGGCAAGCTGTGCGGCGATGTGGATTTTGAGAACGTGAAGGAAATTGCAGGGGCGATTACGCCCGTTCCCGGCGGCGTTGGCCCGATGACCATCGCGATGCTGATGAAAAACTGCAACACAGCCGCAAAAATCCAGAATGGATTGCAATAAAGAAGAATTGTAAGAAAATCTTAAGATTGATACCCTTGACTTTCATAGAGAGCCAAGGGTATTCTTTTTATATAGGGGAAATAAGGAAAAACGGTCGAAAAGGAAGTGTTTGTATGAAAAAGAGTGCTTTGAAGGGTATTGTATGCTTGGTTGTAATCGTGGTTATCTGGATGGCAGTTTCTTTTCGGAGCAAACCGCTTTCTGAGGAGGGGGAAATTTCCCTTGAGAATTTTGTTGTCTGTCGTGTGCAGGTGATGGAAATTATAAACGATACAGGCTATGTGAGTGGGGCGGAAATCAGAGAGAAGGAACGGATACAGAAGGCACTGGATGCCCTGGGTGAGATAGAGGTCAGAAAAATGATGCCATGGGAAAAGCTGCTTTCCGACAGGCAGGAACAGGAAACGTATTATACAATGATGATTTGGTACGACAGCGAGACGGAAGGACGGTATGAGTCGCTCGCCTGCTGGGAGGGAGGACGCATTGATTTCAGAGACACCGCCTACATGGTTACGGGAAAGGAGAAAACAAAAGCAACAGACCTACTGGAAGGACTTTTGCAGGAATACGAAACAGCAGAATAAGAGAAGCAACCCTCGATATTTTCGGGGGTTTTTCTTTGGCAGAAAGAGGGAAAAAGAATTTTGCGGAAATATAGCAATTTTCTTGGTTTTATAGTAAAATATAATGATGTTAAAAAACAGTGTTTCAAGAGGAATACGGTTAAGGAGGAATAAAATGAGTAAGAAAATCGCATTCACTTCTTTGGGCTGCGATAAGAATAGAGTTGACAGTGAGGTTATGCTGGGGATTTTGCAGCAAAACGGCTATACAGCGGTTGCGGATGAGGCAGAGGCAGATATCATCGTGGTGAATACCTGCTGCTTTATCAAGGATGCACTGGAGGAAAGCATTGAAACCATTTTGGAGCTGTCCCGCTATAAAGATGCAAGGGTGGGGCGCTGCAAGGGCTTGATTGTGGCAGGCTGCTTGGGGCAGAGATATGAAAAGGAATTTTTTGATGAATTGCCCGAGGTGGATGCCATTATCGGCACAACGGCATACGAATCCATTGCGAAGGTTGCGGATGAAATTCTGGACGGCAAGGAGCAGGTAAAGCAGCTCGAAAGCATTGACCTTGCCATGCAGGATGAAAACGGCAAGCTGCGTGTGCTTTCCACTGCACCGTATTTTGCGTATCTGAAAATTTCCGAGGGCTGTGATAACCACTGTACCTATTGTGTCATTCCGCAAATGCGTGGCAGACACCGCAGCAGAGAGATGGAAAGCCTTGTGGAGGAAGCAACCCTTTTGGCACAGCAGGGCGTGAAGGAATTGGTAATTGTTGCACAGGATACCTCGATTTACGGCAGAGATTTATACGGCAAGCCGATGCTGGATGAGCTGCTGCTGCGGCTGAATGCCATTGAGGGCTTGGAGTGGATTCGCCTGCTGTATGCGTATCCCGAAACCTTGACGGAGGAAACCATTGAGGCAATGGCAAGCTGTGAAAAGGTTTGTCATTATATTGATATGCCGATTCAGCATGGGAATGATGCTGTACTGAAGCGCATGGGCAGAAAGAGCAGTCAGGCACTCATTCGGGAGAAGGTGGCAAGGCTGAGAGCGGCTATGCCCGATATTGCCATCCGCACCACGCTGATTGTCGGGTTCCCCGGGGAGACAGAGGAGGAATTTGCGGATTTGCAGAGCTTTGTGCAGGAAATGAAATTCGACCGTCTGGGTGTGTTCTCCTATTCGCAGGAGGAAGGCACGGTTGCGGCGGAAATGGAAAATCAGATTCCGGATGAAATGAAGGAAGAACGCAGGGAAATCATCATGGATATCCAGAAATCCATTGCGGCGGCTCTTTGCGAGAAGGAGGTCGGCAAGGTGATGGAGGTGCTGATTGAAGGAAAGCTGCCGGAGGAAAACATCTTCTGCGGCAGAACAAGAAGAGATGCCCCCGAAATTGACGGCTTGGTCTTTGTTTCCTCTGCGGAGGAGCTGTATTCCGGCGATTTTGTGACGGTAAGGATTCGTGAAGCGGGCGATTATGATTTGATGGGAGATGTGGTTTATGGATATGAACTTGGCGAATAAGCTGACACTGCTGAGAGTGATAATGATTCCGGCATTTCTGCTGGTGCTTTTCTTGGCACCGGAGCCGATGGGCAGATATATTGCGGTGGTTATTTTTATCGTAGCCTCCTTAACGGATATGCTGGATGGCAAGATTGCAAGAAAATATAACATGGTTTCTAATTTTGGGAAATTTATGGATCCTCTGGCGGATAAGCTGTTGGTTATGTCTGCCTTGGTTTCCATGGTTGCGCTGAAGGATTTGGCGGCATGGGTGGTTATTGTGATTTTGGCAAGAGAATTTGCCATCACAGGCTTTCGTACATTGGCGATGGAGGCAAACATCGTTATGGCGGCAAGCTGGTGGGGCAAGGTAAAAACAACCACACAGATGATTATGATTCCTGTTTTGCTGCTGAATTTGCCCTTTGCCTGTATGCCGATGCTTGAAAAGCTGTTGGTCGCATTGGCGGTTTTCTTTACGATTTTCTCCGGTGCGGATTATATCATTAAAAATAAACAGGTTCTGATGGGCTAAAAAAGATGAGAGAGTTCTTTGTTTGAAAAAGGCTCTCTTTTTTTGTGTTGAGATATTGGAATATAAAAGGAAAAACGGTACAATAGGGGTAATGCATGGTTCTCAAAGGAGGAAGAAAAAATGAAAGCAGAAATTTTGGCAGTCGGCACAGAGCTGCTGTTGGGAGATATTTTGAATACGAATGCACAGTTTTTGGCGCAGGAATTGGCAAACCTTGGCATTGAGGTTTATTATCAGACGGTGGTGGGGGATAATCCGCAGCGCTTGAAGGACACCATTTTCCATGCTTTTTCAAGGGCGGATTTGATTATCACAACAGGCGGCTTGGGGCCGACAGAGGATGATTTGACAAAGGAAACGGCGGCAGAATATTTTGCAGAGCGTTTGGTGCTGGATGAAAGGGCCTTGGGCAGAATCCGAAAATATTTCGACCGCACAGGCAGAGTGATGACGGAAAACAACGTGAAGCAGGCAATGGTGCCGGAGAAAAACGGCATTGTGCTGTATAACGATAACGGCACTGCACCGGGGATTATCATGGAAAAGAACGGCAAGATGATTGTGATGCTGCCCGGCCCTCCGAGAGAGACGATTCCCATGTTTCAAAATCAAGTAAAGCCCTATTTGGCGAAGAAGCAGGAATTTACCTTTGTTTCCCGTGTTTTGCGTGTGGCAGAGGTGGGCGAGAGTGCCATGGAGGAGCGGGTTAAGGATATCATTGATGCACAGACAAACCCGACGATTGCCCCTTATGCGAAGGATGGCGAGGCAATTTTAAGAATTACGGCAAAGGCGAGGGATGAGGCGGAGGCAAATCGGCTGATTGCCCCTGTTGCACAGGCGTTGAAGGAAAGATTGGGCGATGCGGTCTATGGCGAGGGCGAAACCGATTTGGAAACCGTTGTGGCAGAGCTGCTGCTGCAAAAGAAGCTGACCTTGGCTGTGGCGGAATCCTGCACGGGCGGATTGATTGCGTCCGAATTGGTGGAATATCCGGGGATTTCCGAGGCGCTTTTGGAGGGCTGTGTCACATATTCCAATGCTGCCAAAATGCGCAGATTGGGCGTGAGGGCGGAAACCTTGGAGGCATACGGTGCCGTCAGTGAGGAGACGGCAAGAGAAATGGCAGAGGGGATTGCAAGAACAAGCGGCGCGGCCATCGGCTTGGCAACCACAGGCGTTGCAGGCCCCGAAGGCAGTGAAGGAAAGCCTGTCGGGCTGGTGTATATTGCGCTTTCCTATCGGGGAGAAACGAAGGTCAAGAAGTGCAGCTTTGTCGGCAAGCGGAACAAAATCAGAGAACGGGCGGCTTATACCGCTTTGAACTGGTTGAGAAAGGAAATCAGCAATGAAGCATAAGGGGGATTGGCTGCTGCTTTTGGCGGCATTTATCGGTGGCGGCGGCTTTATCAGCCTAAAGTATTTGTTGGATTGGGGCTATGATCCGTTTCAGGTTATTTTTGGGCGTTTTTTGGTGGCCTCTGTCTGTATGTGTTTGGTGTATTGCAGGCGGCTGAAGCGGATTACCAAGCGGGAATGGAAGGTTGGCGGCGGACTGGGTGCGCTGCTTTCGGCAATGTTTCTTTTGATGACAGTGGGGCTGCAATATACAACACCCTCCGTCAATGCGTTTTTGGTCAATATCCCTGCGGTTATTGTGCCGTTTGTCTGCTGGGGGATATTCAAGCAAAAGCCGAATCGGAACTGCTTTCTTGCGGCAGGCATGACGCTCTTTGGGGTTTGCTGTCTTTCCTTGACGGCAGATTTTCGCATGGATTTTGGGGCAATCCTGTCCCTCTTGGCTGCGGTGGCGTTTTCCTTGCAGGTGGCCTTTTTGGGAAACATGACCAAGGGCTGTGATTCTGTGCATATTGCCATTGTGGAGAACCTTGCAACCTTGGCGGTTATGACTGTGATTTTGATGTTTACGGGATGGGATATGCCTGCCCTGCATTTGCCTGCCTTTTTCAACTTTTTTTATGCAGGCGCATTTTGCACCGCATTGTATTTTATCCTGCAAAGCATTGGGCAGCAAAGCACTGCACCGAATAAGGCGGCTATCATTATCACAACGGAAGCCATTTTTGCGGCATTCTTTTCGGCGGTTTTATACGGCGAGCGGATGTCCCTGCGTGGCTATATCGGCTGTGTTGTGATTTTTCTGGCAATGGCTTTGGCGGAAAAGCCTCTGCGATAAAATGAAATAGGCATTGACAAGGCGAACAAAATCGAATAAAATGAGAACAAAACAGAACAAATATTCGTAAATATAAAACCGTAGCGTTCAGAAAGGCGGAAAGGATATGGCGGCAAAAGCACGAAAGGAAGATATAAAATTTGAAGATAAGCAAAAGGCGTTGGATGCGGCACTGAGCCAGATTGAAAAGCAGTTTGGCAAGGGCGCTGTGATGAAGCTGGGGGATGACAGTGCGAAAATGTCCGTAGAGGTTGTGCCGACAGGCTCTTTGAGCTTGGATTTGGCTCTGGGCGTCGGCGGCTTGCCAAAGGGCAGAATCGTTGAGGTTTACGGCCCGGAATCCTCCGGTAAAACAACGGTTGCACTGCACATGGTGGCAGAGGTGCAAAAGCGTGGCGGCATTGCAGGCTATGTGGATGCGGAGCATGCCATGGATCCCACCTATGCAAAGGCTTTGGGCGTGGATATTGACAACTTGTATATCTCTCAGCCGGATGACGGGGAGCAGGCGTTGGAAATTACGGAGACCATGGTGCGCAGTGGTGCGATTGATATTGTTATCGTGGACTCTGTGGCGGCATTGGTGCCTCGTGCGGAAATTGAGGGCGAAATGGGCGATTCCCACATGGGCTTGCAGGCAAGGCTGATGAGCCAAGCCTTGAGAAAGCTGACGGCGATCACCAATAAATCGAACTGTACGGTTGTTTTCATCAACCAGCTGCGTGAAAAAATCGGCGTAACCTTCGGCAATCCGGAGACAACAACGGGTGGTCGTGCGCTGAAATTTTATTCCTCCATCCGTCTGGAAATCAGAAAGGCAGATGTGCTGAAGCAGGGCGTGGATATTGTCGGCAATCGCACAAAGGTTAAGGTTGCGAAAAATAAGGTTGCACCTCCCTTTAAAACTGCCGAATTTGATATCATTTACGGCAAGGGGATCTCCAAGGAGGGCGATATTCTGGATTTGGCGGCAGATGTGGATATTGTTAATAAGAGCGGCGCATGGTATGCCTATAAGGAAACCCGTATCGGCCAGGGGCGTGAAAATGCAAAGCAATTCCTGAGAGAGCATCCTGAAATGTGCGAGGAAATCGACCATTTGGTGCGTGTGCATTACGGCTTGGGACAGGAAGAGGATATGCCCGCTGCGGAAGCGGCAGAAGAAGCAGAAGAAGCACCGATTGCGGAAACAGAATTTTAAGAATTTTATATAGAAAAAAGCCTTCGTATGAAACGCATACGAAGGCTTTTTCTGCTTTCAGACAAACACGATTTGCACCAAAGCCATATAGCAGGCGGTGCCGCAAAGAATACTGATGAGGGTACTTCTTTTCCATAAATGCAAGGCCGCAGTCAGTGCGGAGGCAATCAGCAGTGGGGCAAAGCCTGCCGCAGAGGAGAAAGAAATGCCCTTTAGGCAATAAATCACAAGCGTTGCCATGATTGCCATGGGAAGCACACGCCCCAGATAGCGCACAGGCTCCGGCACCTCTCTGCCGCTGAAAATAAGGAAGGGCAGGGCACGCTCCAGAAGGGTGCAGATGCCGCAGACGGCAATGATTGCAATAGATTGCATTGTTGTCAAAACCATTTACGCCGCCTCCTTTCCTGCTTTCACAGGCTCAATGCGGGGACGCAGGATGGTCAGCAGAGCCACTGTGATAACCAGAGAGGGCAGGATGAAATTGCTCGGCCCGAAGATGAGCAGACAAACGATGCTTGAGACGGAGGCAATCCACGCAGGCAGGCGGTTGTCCGCCTGAAGAAGCTGCTCAATCAGAATCACAATGAAAAGAGCGGTCAGCGCAAAATCAATCCCGGTGGTGTTGAAGGGAATCATGCGTCCAACCCATGCACCGATAATGCTTAGGCAAATCCAATAAAAAATAGTCAGAAATGCAGTCAGCACATACGCCCATTTTTCATTGACCTCCGGCCCGAAATCATGCGAGCAGTGCAGGGAATAATTTTCATCCGTCAAGGAATAGATGAGAAAATATTTCCAAGGCCCGAAGGAACGGAATTTTTCAATGAAGGATAAGCCATAGAAAATATGGCGGCTGTTGAGCAGAAAGGCCATAATCGCAACGGTTGCGAGAGAAACACCGCCGGCGAAGAAGGTTACCATCAGATATTGCAGAGAGCCTGCCAGAACGAAAATGCTGCAGGCACCTGTCCAGATGAAATCATAGCCGCAGTTTTGCATCAGCACCCCATAGGCAAGGGCAACGGGGATATAGCTGATGAGGATGGGAAAGCTGTGCCGAAAGGCATAGCGGAGAGCTTTTGTCATAAACAAACTCCTTTCTTTGCAGAAACGCAAAAGCGTTACTCATTTTTCATTTGTAGGATACGGGCTTCATCGGGGGTAATATAAATGGTTTTATTCGTCAGATAAATGACCATGCCCGGCTTTGCCCCGTTCGGTTTTTTGATATTTTTTCTTTGGGTATAATCCACAGGAACCATGCTGCTGCCCTTAGCCTTGCTGTAAAAGGCGGCAAGGTTTGCGGCCTCCTCCATGGTTGTTTCCGGCAATTCGCTCCTTCCGTTGGTGCGGATGATGACATGGGAGCCGGGGATATCCTTGGTGTGCATCCAAAGGTCTGTCGGCTCGGCAATGCGCAAGGTCAGCTCATCATTTTGCAGATTGCTTTTCCCCACCAGAATTTCATAGCCGTCGGAGGAAATATAGCGCAAGGGCTTTGCTTTTTTGGGCTTTTGCTGCCCCTTTTTCTGCACCTGCCTGCGAAGGAAGCCGCTTTCCGCAAGCTCTGTGCGGATTTCGGAAAGGTCGGCATCATCCTTGGCGTTTTCCAGTGCATTCAGCACGCTTTCCAGATAAGCCAATTCCTCATCATTTTGTTTTTCTTGAATTTCCAGTGCCGCAAGAGTACGCTTTGCTTTATTATATTTTGCAAAATATTTCTGTGCATTTTCCGCCGGTGTTTTGGCGGGATCAATGGCAATTTCGATTTCCGGCATGGATTCCTCATAATAATCAACCGTTTTAAAGGTTGTGATGCCCTGCGGAATTGCATAGATATTGGCGGTCAGAAGCTCGCCCTTTTTCTTCCAGCCCTCCATGCCCTTGGTTTCTCGGCGGGTTTTCAGTTGGATTTCCTTTTTCTTCACACAGCGCTCGATGTGGTTGGTTACCAGCTTTCGCATATCCTGTGCCTTCTGGCGAATGTGAGCGGCGTTATCCCGTTCCTGATAAAAGCCCTCCAAAAGAGCGGAAACGGAGGGGAAGGGCTTTTGGGAAAGCCCTTGGAACTGCGTCATTTCCAAAACGGCAAAATCGACAATGCGGCTGGATTCCTTTTGATAATAAATGGCGGGATGATACTGCCCCTCCTTGACCTCCTGCATGGTTTTTTCAAAGGCGGCGAAAAGACGCTCGCCATCCTCCAAGGAGGCCTTCCGGCAGGCATCCGAGGCATCTAAGCCGGCACGGGTGCAGATTTCCCCTGCCATGATGGGACTAATGCCCGTATAGGTTTGATAGACAAATTCCTGCAGCTTTCTGCCCTCCTGCAAATGCAGGGAAAAAAGAAAATCCGCAGAGCTTGCCAAAAGAGGATTTTTCTTATCCTGCGCAGGCGGGAAAACATATTCCTTGCCGGGCAGAACCTCTCGAACAGAGCTTTTCTCATGGGTAACACGCTTGATGGAATCAAGGATTTTTCCGTTTTCATCCGTCAAAATCAGATTGCTGTGCTTGCCCATGATTTCCAAAATGAGATTTTTGGTGGTAATATCGCCCATCTCGTTGGCGGATTCAATCCGCAGAATCACGATACGTTCAAAATTCGGCTGCACAATATCAATGATTTTGCCGCCTGCGATATGCTTTCGCATTACCATGCAAAACAGGGGAGCGGTCATGGGGTTTTCCTTGCTGCCCTCGGTCAGATGGATACGGGGGTGAGCGGAGTTGGCAGAAAGGATGAGCTTTCTTGCACCGCTGCCCAAGCCACGAACCGTGATGCGAATTTCGTCTGCAAGGGGCTGATGGATTTTATCAATACGTCCGCCCAGAAGAGCGGATTTGAGTTCCGAAACAATGGCGGAGGTTGTAATGCCGTCCAGTGCCATACGAGACACCTCCTTAAGAATGATTTATAAATTTTTATTTTAGCATAGGATTTCCTTTTTTGCATCTTTTTTTGGAGAGGAGAGCCGCAGAAAAGCAGTTGTTTTACAAAAAAGTACGAAAAATGAAGAATTATTAGAAAATGATTAAAAATAGTGGATACAATTTGCACTTTTCCTTGCTATTTGGGGGACTCTTATGTATAATAAAACAACGATTTTTGGAACGAGAAAAAGAAAGGAACCGAATCATGAGTGCAAGTGTAAAAAGCATGACGGGCTATGGTCGTGGCGAGCATATCGCAGAGGAAAGAAAGTTTACGGTGGAAATGAAATCCGTAAACCATCGTTATAACGATATTACGATTAAGCTGCCTCGCTCCTTGGCAAGTCTGGAGGATAAAATCAAAAAAAGAATCATGCGTGAGGTGTTCCGTGGCAAAACGGATGTATACATCAGCTTTGAAACCTTCTCCGCAGCAGATGTGGAGGTAAAGCTGAACGAGGCCTTGGCGGCGGCATATCTTGGAAAGCTGAACGAAATGGAAGAAAAATTTTCGATTTTCGGACAAAATAAGCTGGAGCTTGCGGCAAAATTTCCCGATGTGATTACAGTGGAAAAGACGCAGCAGGAGGAAGCTGTTATTTGGGAGGCTTTATCGCCCGCACTGGATGAGGCTGTGGAAAAATTTGTTGCCATGCGCAGTGCGGAGGGGGAAAACCTGAAAAAGGACATTCTGCTGAAGGCAGAGCGGATTCGTGCTTTGGTGGCAGAGGTAAAGGAACGCTCTCCGCTTGTGGTTGTGGAATATCAGGAAAAGCTGCAAAATCGCCTGAAGGATTTGCTGGGCGGCATTGATGTGGACCCGCAGCGCATTGCGACAGAGGTTGCTGTTTTTGCAGACCGTGGCTGTGTGGATGAAGAGGTAACCCGATTGGAAAGTCACCTGATTCAGCTGAAGGATATTCTGGAGGGCGGCGGTCAGGTTGGTCGTAAGCTGGATTTCTTGATTCAGGAAATGAACAGAGAATCCAACACCATTGCCTCTAAGGCGAATGATATCCAAATTGTGAAGGCAACGATTGAGCTGAAAAGCGAAATTGAAAAAATCAGAGAGCAGATTCAAAATTTGGAATAACCGACCCTTTTCTCATAAAGAAGAAGGGAAACTGATAAAGAAGGGGAATGTATATGAATAAACAGGGAATTTTGTTGATTATCTCCGGCCCTTCGGGTTCCGGTAAAGGAACGATTGTAGAGCGTCTTTGTGAGAAGAATGATTTTTCGCTTTCTATTTCCGCAACAACGAGAAAGCCCAGAGAATATGAAAAGGATGGCGTGCATTATTTCTTCCATACCAAAGAGGAATTTGAGCAGATGCGTGAGCGCAAGGAACTTTTGGAATGGGCGGAATTTTGCGGCAATTACTATGGCACCCCCAGAAAATATGTGACAGAGCAGCTGATGGCAGGGCGAAATGTAATCCTGGAAATTGAGGTGCAGGGGGCTTTGCAGGTAAAGAAGATTTATCCCGAGGGCGTGCTGATTTTCATGGTTCCGCCAAATCTGGAGGAATTGGGCAACCGCTTAACCAAGAGAGGCACCGAGGATAAGGAAACCATCAACAGACGCTTGCGCCGTGCGCTTGAGGAAATGGAGCTGGTGGAGGAATATGATTATCTGGTCATCAATGACACCGTAGAGCAGGCAACAACGGATATTTTCACGATTGTTGCGGCAGAAAAAATGAAATGCAGCAGAAATAAAGATATCAAAAAGATTTTTAAAGGAGAGATGTAATATGTTAAGACCTTCTTATTCCGATATTTTGGATGTTATCACACAGGACGCAGAGGATATTACCCTTGGCAGCAGATACACCATTGTGATTGCGGCGGCAAAAAGAGCAAGACAGCTTGTGGATCATCAGGAGCCTATGATTGACCACATTGAAGTGGATAAGCCGGTTTCTATCGCTGTGCATGAGATTTACGAAGGAAAGCTGAAAATCCGCCAGGGTAAGCCCGAGGAAGAAGCAGATAAGGAAATTCCTCTGGCAGAGGTGGACTTTGCAAGCATGGCAGAGGAAACAGAAGCAGAATAAAGAACAGACAGCCCGTTTTTACGGGCTGTTTTTGTAGGGAGGTGAGAAATGATGTTTGCAAGAGTGATTGTGGGGCTGAATCAGCCGGAGATGGATAAGCTGTTTGACTATCGGATTCCGGAGGGAATGGCGGTGGAAATCGGTGTGCGTGTGATTGTGCCGTTTGGCAGCCGAAACAAAAAAGCCGAGGGCTATGTCATTTCTCTCTCTGAGGAGACAGAGGTGCCTGCGGATAAAATCAAGGAGCTGCTTGAGGTTTTGGATGAGGGCAAGCCAACCTTTACGCCTGCTCTTTTGGGCTTGGCACAATGGATGAAGGAGCGTTATTTTTGCACGCTGAACCAATGCCTGCAAGCCATTATGCCGCCCGGCATACGCACCAAGAGCAGTTGGACGGTAAGCCGAAGGGAATTTCCGGCGGAAACAAAATTGACACCGAAGGAAACGGCACTGTTGGAATTGCTGGATGAGGGCAAGTGCCTTTCGGTAGAGGAAATACAGGCAGAGCTGGGCGGAAGCTGTCTTTCTCTTTTGCGCAGAGCGGAGGAAAAGGGCTTGCTGACGCTTCGGCAGGAGCTGCACCGCAGGGAATATAAAAAAGAAAAACGACTATATGCACTGGATACTGAGCATCCGCTTTTGGAGGCCACATGGAAAAGGGCGGAGCGGGAGAAACGCTTGGAGGGGCAAAGGCTGCTTTTGGAATACCTCAGAAACGGTACGGAGGCAACGGCGGCGGAGCTGAAGGAGACACTTGGCATTACCGATTCGCCCATCAAGACCCTGCTGAAAAAGGGGATTTTGCGGGAGCGCAGAGAAACGGAGCGGCGGACTGTTTTCGATACGGAGGCTGTGGAGCGCACAGCACCCTTTACTCCGACGGCAGAGCAGGCGAAGGCATTGGCAGCCTTGCGGCAGGAAATACAGCAGAAGGAAAAGCGGCCTGTGCTTTTGCATGGCGTGACAGGCAGCGGCAAAACGGAAATTTATATGCAGCTGATTGCGGAGGCTTTGGCGAAGGGACAGCAGGCGATTGTGCTTGTGCCGGAAATTGCGCTTACCCCTTTGCTTGCGGAGCGGTTTGTTTCTCGGTTCGGTGCGGCAGTCAGCATTACGCACAGCCGTCTTTCCATGGGGGAGCGGGTGGACCAATGGAAAAAGGCAAGAGACGGAGAGATTTCCGTTGTGATTGGCCCCCGTTCTGCCTTGTTTCTGCCATTTCAGCGAGTTGGCGTGATTATCATGGATGAGGCGCATGAAAACAGCTATGTTTCCGATATCACACCGAAATATGATACCAAAGAGGTGGCGCAGGCATTGGCAAGGGGCTATGATGCACTGCTTGTGATGGGGACAGCCACCCCTGATATTATCAGCTATTCCAAGGCAAAGCAGGGAGAGTTTCTTTTGCTTGAGCTGAAGGAGAGAACCGGCGGCGGTGTTCTGCCGCAAATGCTTGTGACGGATATGCGAAGGGAATTGGCAGAGGGCAACCGTTCTGCCTTTGGCAGAGCCTTGCAGGCAGAGATACGGAAAAATTTGGAGAAGGGCGAGCAGACCATGCTGTTTTTGAACCGCAGAGGATATGCAACCTTTGTTTCCTGTCGGAGCTGTGGCCATGTGATGACCTGCCCCGAATGTGACCTTTCGTATACCTATCATGCGAAGGAGAAGGCGTTGGTCTGCCATTATTGCGGCAGAAGAGCGCCCTTGCCGCAGCTTTGCCCGATTTGTCATTCAAAATATATCCGATATTTTGGCACGGGGACGCAAAAAATCGAGGAGGAGGCAAGAAGGCTGTTTCCGGAGGCACGCATTTTGCGGATGGACTTGGATACCACGCTGACAAAGCACAGCCATGAAAAAATCCTTGCGGCATTTGCGGCAGGGGAGGCAGATATTTTGATTGGGACACAGATGATTGCCAAGGGGCATGATTACCCCAATGTGACCTTGGTTGGCGTTATGGCGGCGGATTTATCCTTAAATGCGGATAGCTTTACGGCGGCGGAAACGGGCTTTCGGCTGATGCTGCAGGCGGCGGGGCGTGCAGGCAGAAGGGATGACAGAGGGCGTGTGTTCCTCCAGACCTATCAGCCGCAGCATTATGCTGTGCAATATGCGGCAAAGCAGGATTATCAAGGCTTTTATGCAGAGGAAATGCTCATGCGGCAAATGATGGGATATCCGCCGTTTTCCGCTTTTTTCAGCATTTTGCTGACGGGAGAGGCGCAGGAAGCGGTGGCTTGTGCGGCACAGGTGCTTGCAGAGCGTTTGGCGCAGGCGGATGGAGAGGGAATTGCGACTGTTTTAGGCCCAACCCCTGCGGCACTGCCGAAATTCCGTGGGGAATATCGCTATCAAATCATCATAAAGGCGGCGGAGGAGCAGGCATTGCGGGAGCTGGTTTTGCCGATTGTGGCATGCTTGAAAAAAGAGCGGAAAAGCAATGTGCGGCTGCAGGTGGCGCTCAATCCGACCAATCTTGTATAAGGATTGTGTATCAAGAAAAATCATGGTATAATTTTTTTTATCGGAAAATAAAGAAATTTCGTTCTCTGTTTCAGAGAAATTCACAAAAAGTTTTTTGTTTGTTCAAATTTTGGAGATAGTATTAGAATGAGGAGGAAGAAAAATGGCAATTCGTAATATTCGTATCAGCACAGATGAGGTGCTGAGAAAAAAATGCAAACCCATTCGGGAAATCACCCCCAATCTGCTGACCTTGCTGGATGATATGGCGGATACCATGTATGAAGCAAACGGTGTCGGCTTGGCTGCACCGCAGGTAGGGATTTTGAAAAGAGCCGTTGTCATTGATATCGGCGAGGGCTTGGTGGAGCTGCTGAACCCTGTGATTTTGGAAACAAGCGGTTCCCAGACGGATGAGGAGGGCTGCTTGAGCCTGCCCGGAAAATCCGCCCCTGTGGAAAGACCGTATTATGTGAAGGCAAAGGCGATGGACAGAGAGGGCAATGAATTTATCATTGAAGGCGAGGAGCTGATGGCAAGAGCATTGTGCCATGAAATCGACCATCTGGACGGCATTTTGTATATTGATAAGGCGATAGAGCAGGCGTAAGGGGGGAAACCGATGAAAGTGATTTTTATGGGGACACCTGATTTTGCAGTCCCTTCTTTGAAAGCACTGCTGACAAAGCATGAGGTTTTGGCAGTTGTGACACAGCCGGATAAGCCCAAGGGCAGAGGGAAAAAGCTGCAGCCGACACCTGTGAAGGAGGTTGCCTTGGAGCATGGGATTCCCGTTTTGCAGCCAGTGAAGGTGCGTGAGCCTGAGGTTGTAGAGCAGCTGCGCAGCTATGGTGCGGATTTGATTGCCGTCACTGCCTTCGGACAGATTTTGCCAGAGGAAATTTTGAATATGCCGAAATACGGCTGTATCAACGTGCATGGCTCTCTGCTCCCTGAATACAGAGGGGCGGCGCCGATGCAGCGTGCGATTATTGAAGGCAAGAGGGTAACAGGTATCACAACCATGTTTATGGCAAAGGGCATGGATACAGGGGATATGCTGTTGAAAAAAGAGGTGGAAATTCTGCCGACAGATAATTTTGAGGATTTGCACGATAAAATGGCAGAGGTCGGTGCGGCACTTTTGCTGGAAACGATTGACGGACTGGAACAGGGTACGGTAAAGCGGATTCCGCAGGATGATGCACTTGCAACCCACGCCCCTATGATTCATAAGGAAACCGGACATATTGATTGGAGCAACAGCGGACAGCAGATTATTGACTTGATGCGGGGAATGTATCCCGGGCATGGTGCATACGCTGTTTTGGGAGAGGAGCCGCTCAAGATGTTTTGGGCAGAGGCGGAGCAGAAGGACTATCCCGATGCGGTCTTTGGCGAAATCGTAGAGGTGACGAAAAAGGACTTTGCGGTAAAATGCGGAGACGGGATTTTGCGCATTAAAGAGGTGCAGGCTCGTGGCGGCAAGAAGATGGCAGCAGATGCGTATTTGCGTGGGCATGAAATGCAGCCGGGCATTTTGCTTGGATAAGCTGCCGAAGGAAGATAGGAGGAACCGCTATGTATTACGGTTATGGATATGGATACGACAGCATGTATTTTTTGGTGCTTCTGGCATTCATTTTTTCTATGGTTGCACAGATGAAGGTATCCGGCACATTTAAAAAATATGAAAGAATCAAAAACAGAAGGGGATTGACGGGTGCGCAGGTGGCACAGCAAATGCTGCACAATGCGGGCATTTATGATGTGAGCGTACAGCGTGTGGGTGGAAACCTGACAGACCATTATGATCCCAGAACAAAAACACTGCGCCTGTCCGAGAGTGTATATGACAGAACTTCTGTGGCGGCAGTCGGGGTGGCGGCACATGAGACAGGGCATGCCATTCAGCATGATGTGGGCTATGCACCCTTGGCACTGAGAAGCTTTTTTGTGCCACTGGCAAACATCGGCTCCCATTTGGCAATTCCGCTCATTCTCATTGGGTTTTTGTTCAGCGGCGGCGGCAGCACATTGGTCACACTGGGGATTTTGTTCTTCTCCCTTTCGGTTGCGTTTACGCTGATTACACTGCCTGTGGAATTTAACGCCTCCCGCAGAGCAATTCGTTTGCTGGTGGATGACGGCTTTTTGGATAGCGATGAAATCGGCGGTGCGAAAAAGGTGCTGAGTGCGGCGGCCATGACCTATGTTGCGGCGGCATTTGCGGCAATCGCACAGCTTTTGCGCTTGGTTGCCATTTTCGGCAGAAGAAACGATTAAAGAAGGAAAGGCTAATCTGATTGCGGATTAGCCTTTTGGTGTTTTTGCAGATGCCGCTTTTTTGTCGAAATGAAGGCGAAAAGATTGAAGAATCCTATGTTTTGTCGTATAATATTATGTTGAGACAGAATGGCTTGAACGGAAGGAATGGAAAAAATGATCCAAATCAATCCCAGAGAGATTGCAGCAGAGGCCCTCATGGAAATCATGGAGGCGGATGCCTATAATACAATGACACTGCGTCGCCTTTTGCGGCAAAACGGTGCAATGCCAAGGCAGGACAGGGCATTTGTGACGGAGGTGGTAAACGGGACACTGCGCAATTTGATTTATATTGACCATGTGCTGAATACCTTTTCCAAAACAAAGACAGAACGGATGAAGCCTTGGCTGTTGGCAGTTCTGCGTAGTGCCGTCTATCAGATGTACTTTATGGAGGTGCCGGATGCGGCGGCGTGCAATGAGGCGGTGAAGCTGGCATCCGTCAGAGGCTATGGCGCACTGAAGGGCTTTGTGAACGGCGTGCTGCGCACAGCGGCAAAGCGCAAGGAGGAAATTCCTCTGCCGAAGAAGGAAACGGCAGAGTATCTTTCGGTTGTCTATTCGCACCCCCTGTGGCTTGTGCGGATGTGGATTGCCTACTATGGCTATGAGGAAACAGAGCAAATCTGTGCGTATGATAATCAGTCCCCCGATGTGACGATTCGGGTAAATACGCTGAAAACCAATAAGAAGGATTTAACAAAAATGCTGGAGCAGGCAGGTGTGACGGTTGCAGAGGGCAAGGTGTGCGAGGAGGCACTGCATTTGAGCAGGACTGCCGATTTGAGCCGCTTGGATGCCTTCCGAAGGGGGCTGTTTCATGTGCAGGATGAAAGCTCTCAGCTTGCGGTACGGGTGTTAGATCCCAAAAAGAAGGAGCAAATTTTGGATATGTGCGCCGCACCGGGCGGAAAAAGCTTTACGATTGCGGAGCAGATGGAAAACGAGGGAAGCCTGCTTTCCTGTGATATTTATGCACACAAAATTGAGCTGATGGAGGAGGGCGCAGAACGCTTGGGTATTTCCATTATGCAGTGCAGGGTGCAGGATGCGGCACAGCAGGAGACGGCACCGAAGCAGTATGATCGTGTTTTGGTGGATGCTCCCTGCTCCGGCTTGGGCTTAATGCGAAAGAAGCCGGATATCCGCTTGAAAAAGGACGGAAACGAGATTGACAGTCTGACGAAAATCCAAAGAGAAATTCTGGAGCATGCGGCAGGCTGTGTGAAAAAGGGCGGCGTGCTGGTTTATAGCACCTGTACGCTTTGCCGAAAGGAAAATGAAAGGAATCTGGAGTGGTTTTTGGCACAGCACCCCGATTTTACGGCAGAGGATATTACGGAATATTTGCCGCAGCATTGGGAGGCGGAAACGGCGAAAAAGGGCTATCTGACCTTATTGCCGCATAAAACGGGAACAGATGGATTTTTCATTTCCAAAATGAGAAGAAAGGATTGAGATATGGAAAAGGTTGATATCAAATCCATGAATATTGAACAGCTGCAAGTGTTTATGCAGGAATTGGGCGAGCCGAAGTTTCGGGCAAAGCAGATTTTTGATTGGCTCCATGCAAAGCAGGTGGACAGCTTTGCGGAAATGACGAATCTTTCCAAGGGCCTGCGGGAAAAGCTGGAGGAAGCGGCGGAGCTGAACGGTGTGCGGATGGTGCGCCGCTTGGTTTCCAAGCTGGATGGAACCAGAAAATATTTGTTTGCGCTTTCCGATGGAGCGATTATCGAAAGCGTATTGATGAAATATGAGCATGGCAATACGGTGTGCATTTCCACGCAGGTGGGGTGCCGCATGGGGTGCAAATTTTGTGCCTCCACATTGGATGGCGTGGAGCGGGGGCTGCGTCCCGGCGAAATGCTTTCCCAGATTTATGCGATTCAGAAGGACTGCGGCGAGCGGGTACATGGCACGGTGCTGATGGGCAGCGGCGAGCCGTTGGATAATTACGATAATGTTTTGCGGTTTTTGCGTCTGATTAACGATCCGAATGGGCAGAATATGGGGCAGAGGCATATTACGCTTTCCACCTGCGGCTTGGTGGAGCGGATTTATGCACTGGCGGAGGAAAATTTGCAGATTACACTGGCAGTTTCCCTGCATGCACCGAATGATGCCATCCGCACACAGACTATGCCCATTGCAAAGGTTTACAGCATGGATACCTTATTGCAGGCGTGCAAGGCGTATGCGGAAAAAACAAAACGCCGCATTACATTTGAATATGCGCTGATTCATGGCGTGAATGACGGAGATGAACACGCATGGGAGCTGGTGAAAAAGCTCAGGGAGCTGCTTTGCCATGTGAATTTGATTCCCGTCAATGATGTGAAGGAGAGAAATTATATCAAAAGCTCGGCGGAGCGGGTAAGGCGGTTTGCCTCCATTTTGAGTGAAAACGGTGTGGAAACCACAGTCAGACGTAAGCTGGGCAGTGATATTGATGCCGCCTGCGGCCAGTTGAGAAGAAGTCATATCAAAGAAAAGGCAATGCAGGAATGAGCAATCATAATATAGACAGCAGGGAGGTGGAGCAGCGTTGAAAGCAGTTGGAGTGAGCGACATTGGAAAATGCCGCAAAAATAACGAGGATGCCTATTATATTTCGGCGGGAGAGGACCCGGCAGAAAATTTATATTTGGTTGCCGACGGAATGGGCGGCTGCAATGCGGGAGAAATCGCAAGCGGCTGTGCAATCGAGGGCTTTTTGGAGCATTTCTGGAAGGAAATGAAGCACGCAGAAAATGATGATGTGCTGGATTTGATGACAGGTGCAATGGCGGCAGCCAATCAAGCGGTTTATGAGAAATCCAATTCGGACAGAGCATTTGCGGAAATGGGAACAACCATCGTTGCGGCGGCAGTCAGAGAGGAAAAGCTTTATGTGGCCTATGTGGGAGACAGCAGAGCCTATCTGTTTCGCAAAAGAGAAATGCAGCCCTTGACCACAGACCATTCCTATGTGATGGAGCTGGTAAAGATGGGAACCATAACCAAGGAGGAGGCTGCAACGCACCCCAAAAGAAACGTGATTACAAGAGCCATTGGGATTCGGGATACAGTGGAAACGGATACAGTCATCCGCCCCGTAAAGAAGGGGGATATCGTTTTGCTTTGCACAGACGGGCTTTCCGGTATGCTACAGGATGAGGATATGGCGAAGATTTTGAATAAACGAACCACCTTGGATAGAAAAGCGGCCATTCTGGTGGAGGAGGCCAATCGGCGAGGGGGACACGATAATATTTCCCTCATTTTGATTGAGATATAAGTAGGAGGTTACAGACTGATGTTATTGAATCCGGGTACTGTCCTAAACGGCAGATACGAAATATTAGAAAAAATCGGCTCCGGCGGCATGGCAGTTGTTTATAGAGGCAGAGACAGAAAGCTGGATCGTTATGTTACCATAAAGGTTTTGCGTGAGGAATTTGTCGGGGATGAGGAATTTATCGAACGGTTCCGTTCCGAAGCCTGTTCGGTTGCAAGATTATCCCACCCCAATATTGTGAGAGCCTATGATGTCGGCGAGGATGGAGAGATTAAATATATTGTAAACGAATATATCCATGGGGATACGCTGAAAAAGGCAATCAAGGAAAAGGCTCCCTTTGATTCCCGTTCAACCATCAATGTGGCAATCCAGATTGCCTCCGCATTGAGCCAAGCGCATAAGGCACACATCGTACATAGGGATATTAAGCCCCAGAACATCCTTGTGGGGACAGACGGTGTGGTAAAGGTTACGGATTTCGGCATTGCCAGGGCGGCAACCGCCTCCACGATGACAACCACAGCCAATGCGGCAGGATCGGTGCATTATTTCTCCCCAGAACAAGCCAGAGGCGGCTATGTGGATGAAAAGAGTGATATTTATTCCTTGGGTATCACGATGTTTGAAATGATTACGGGTGTATTGCCGTTTCAGGGCAACAATTCCGTCAGCATTGCGTTGATGCACATCAATGATGAGCTGCCGGATATTCGCCAATATAACCCCAACTGTACCCCTTCCTTAGAGGGTATCATTCGGAAGGCAACCATGAAAAAGGCGGATGAGCGTTATGCAAGCATTGACCTGCTGTTGGCAGATTTGATTCGTGCCAGAGCGGAGCTTGGCTCTGCAAAGGAGGAGCAATCCGCAGCAAAGAAAGCGGCAGTGGCAGGTGCGGCGGCTGTGGGTGCAGGTGCGGCAGGCATGCGGATGTCCAAGCGGGCAGAGGCAGCAGCCAGACTGCGTGAGGCACAGGAAAAAATGGAGACGGAAAAGGCGGCACAGGGTGCTATGAAAACGCCGCAGGAAACAAAGCCTGCCGATCCGAAGGAATTGGAATTTATCCGCAATCATCATGCAGAGCATCCTGCGGCAGAAAAGCGTCATGCGGAATATCCTTCCGCAGAAGCACATTCTCATGCAGAGTATGACAGAAAGGAACGCCGCCATGCAGAGCGTATCAGAGAGGAGGAGGCACCCCTGCAAAAAGAGGCAGAGGCGCACACCCCCAGAGAGGCCTTGGAGAAATACGGCAAAAAGCTGAAAATGACGCAGATTTCCAAAGAGGATGATTATGAAAACGAATATGTGAAAACGGAGCCTGTGAAGGCCAGCAGACGCCCCCAGCGGATTCGCAGAAACCCCAGAAGAGAAGGGGATTTCGATAATGAGCATGACAGAAAGGCAGAGCGCAAGGTTGTCATTGCGGCTGTGATTACGGCTTTGGTGCTGATCGGCGTGATTTCCGTTGTCGGCATTAAGTTTATGGGCGGCGGCTTTGGCGGCTTTATCTCCAGCGAAAAGGATATCGAAACACCGCTGTTCTTGGGCATGGATTACGATGAGGCGGTCAAGGAAGCGGAAAAAATGGGCATTACCCTTGTGCAAGAGGGCGAGGATTACAGCAGCTTCTATGATACGGGCTGTATCATTTATCAATCTGTCAACGAAGGCACGATGATTGGCGCAGGCACGAAAATCGGCGTAAAGGTCAGCCTTGGCTTGACAGAAGAAGAAATGCCGAATGTGGTCGGCAAGAGTGAAAATGCCGCCATTGATGCCATTACCCGTTTGGTCGGCGATGTGGCAGAGATTCGCTATGTGCATGATGCGGATGCAAAGCCCTCCGAGGTTATCAAGCAGGAACCCGAGGCAGGCTCCTCCATTACGGCAAAGAGCCGCATTATCCTGACCATCAGCAAGGGAGATGAGGACAGCAATGTTACCGTACCCAATGTTGTGAATGACACCTTGGAGGATGCAAAGGCGGCCTTGACGGCAGTTGGCTTGACCGTTGGGAATGTTTCCTATACAGCAAGCGACAAGGTGGCAGAGGGCAAGGTTATCACGCAGACCGTAGCGGCAAACAAATCCGTGCCGAGCGGCAGTGTCGTGAATCTGGTAGTCAGCAGTGGTTCGGATGCAAATAGCTCCGATGCGAATAAGCCCGCCTCCAATGGACAGAGCCAAGGCACAAAATACTTTACCATTAACGCACCGAGCGGCAGTGAAGGCTCTGTTTATGTGCGTGTGGTGAAGGAGGATGCAGATGGGGTTTACCCTGTGGTAGACACATACAGAGATGCTTCTGAGTTCCCTTACAGTGTATCTGTAACAGGGAAGGGCAGCGGCACCGTAACCTGCTATGTGGATAACGTACAGCAGTGGTCGCAGAGTGTAAACTTCTCCGGTTGATAAGGATAAAGGTGAAGCTATGCTGGAAGGCGTAATTTTAAAAGGAATTGGCGGTTTTTATTATATTGATACGGAACGTGGTGTATATGAATGTCGGGCGAGAGGGATTTTCCGAAAGGAAGGGATTCGCCCGACCGTAGGCGATGCGGTGCGTATTTCGGTGCTGGATGAGGAAAAGAAAAAGGGCAGTCTGGATGAGATTCTGCCCCGCAGGAATGAGCTGATCCGCCCGAGAGTATCCAATGTCGATCAGGCAGTGATTGTGTTTGCGGCAAAAAGCCCGAATATGAATTTGGATTTGCTAGACCGGTTTTTGCTTTTGGCAGAGGAGCAGGAATTGGAGATTGTCATTGTCATCAATAAAATTGATAAGGATAAAAAAGAAGGCTATCTGGCGGCGGCGGAGATGTATCGGCAGGCGGGCTATCCTGTGATTTGCACCAGTGCGGAAAAGGAAATCGGCATTGATGTGTTGCGTGCCGCTCTGGAAAATAAGATTTCCGTATTCGCAGGCCCTTCGGGGGTAGGCAAAAGCAGCCTGATTAACAGGGCATTCCCCGGCTTAGAGCTGCATACGGGCGAAATCAGCGAAAAGATACAGCGTGGGAAGCATACCACACGCCATGCGGAATTGATTCAGATTACGGAGAAAAGCTATATCGTGGATTCTCCCGGCTTTACCTCCTTATATCTGACGCATATTCCCTCGGACAAGCTGCAATATCATTTTCGGGAATTTGCTCCCTTTGTGCATGCGTGCTATTACAACGGCTGTATGCACATCAACGAGCCGGATTGTGCTGTGAAGGCGCAGATTGGCAAGGCCGTCCATCCGATGAGATATGAAAGATATGTAATGATATATAATGAGCGCAAGGAAGAAGAAGAGAGGAGATTCTAACCCATGAACGTAAAACTTTCCCCCTCCATGCTTTCCATTGATTTTGGCAAAGTAGCGGAGCAATTAAAGCTGGTTGAGGATGCAGGCACCCCCTATATTCATCTGGATGTGATGGATGGTATTTTTGTTCCCAATATTTCCTTCGGGATTCCTGTGATTAAGAGTATCAGAAAGCACAGCAATATGGTTTTTGATGCACACTTGATGATTGTGGAGCCGGAAAAATATGTGGAGGAATTTCGGAAGGCGGGTGCGGATATCATCAACTTCCATGTGGAAGCAACCAAATATCCCGCAGAGGTTATCCGGCAGATTAAGGCAACCGGTGCAAAGGCAGGCATTACCATTAACCCCAGAACGCCTGTTGAGGTGGTATATCCCTTCTTGAAGGAGGTTGATATGGTTCTGGTTATGACGGTAGAGCCGGGCTTTGGCGGCCAGAAATTTATGGCACAGCACGTTTCCAAAATCAAGCAGCTGACTGAATGGAAAAAGGAATTGGGCCTTGCTTTCGATATCGAGGTGGATGGCGGCGTTACACTTGATAATGTGCGTGAGGTTTTGGATGCAGGTGCAAATGTAATCGTTGCAGGCTCTGCGGTGTTCGGCAAGGAGGATATCGCAGGTGCGGCAAAGGGCTTTATGGATATTTTTAAGGAGTATGAAGCAGAATGAAGGTAATTCTTTTTGCAGGGGCGGAAATCAGAGATTACAGCTTTTGCGAGAAATACATGAGCGGTGCGGACGCAGTCATTTGCTGTGATGCAGGGATGCGCCATGCAAGGAAATTGGGCATTGTCCCCGATTATATTGTGGGGGATTTTGATTCCGCAGGTGCAGAGGTTTTGGAATATTATAAGGCGAAAAACATTCCCATTCGGCAGTTCCCGACCAGAAAAAACGAAACCGATATGGAGCTTGGCATTTTTCTGGCGTTGGAATTGGGTGCAACGGAGCTGGTGCTTTTTGGCGGCATTGGGGATAGGTTCGACCATACACTTGCCAATGCACATTATCTGCTTTCTTTGCTGAAAAAGGGCGTGCGGGCCCGCTTGGTGGATGATAAAAACTGCGTAGAGGTGATTGATCGGCACCTGACACTGCATGGACAGGTGGGGGACTTGGTTTCCACACTGCCGCTTTCCATGGAGGTCACAGGGATAACCTTAAAGGGCTTTTCCTATCCGCTGACGGATGCAACGCTGACATTGGACGGCGATTATATCGCAGTGAGCAATGTGCTGGCAGAGGAAACCGCAACCATTGATATCAAAGAAGGCTATCTCTATGTGATTTGCTCCAGAGATTAAAACAAAAGCAGAAGCCCCCGACCGTTTTGGTTGGGGGCTTTTTTGCACATTTGTAAGGCGGCGTGCATATCAATGATAAGAGGGGGGATTGGAATGCGAAGAAGATGTAACGGTGCGCCTGTGAAGTGGTTGGGCGGCATTGTGCTGATTGCCATGGGAATGGGGATGCTTCTGGCGTGTCTGATCCCGAAGTGCGTGTGTCTGATTGGTGTGCTGCTCGTTGGTGCGGGGGTATGGCTCATCAGCCAAAAGAAACGCTGTTAAATATTCCGTATACGAAAAAAAGCCATTCTTTTTAAGCAAAAAAGAATGGCTTTTATCATTCGCTTGGAATTAGATTGCACGAGTAATCTTGTTGGAACGCATACATCTTGTGCAAACGTAAATAGATTTTACATTACCGTTGTCTTCAACGATTTTTACCTTCTTTACGTTGGGTTTCCATTTTCTATTCGCACGTCTACTAACCTGGGAACGTTCAATACTGATTCTATGACCTGTAATCTGGCCTTTTTCACAAATCGCACATTTAGCCATTGTCTGCACCTCCTTCAACCTTGCCTATGTGACATAACAAAGATATTTTAGCAGAAAAGTAAATGATTTGCAAGGAAAATAAACAGAAAAAACGGATTTTTTTTCGGGCAGAGGAAGGAATGCGCCTTTCGGAAAAATCTTAAGAAAGTCGTAAGAAATTTGTAAGGAGTGTGTAACCTGCAAAGCGAAAAAGGATGCTATGGTAGAGGAAAGGGAAAAAAGCATAAAAATTATGAATCAGGAGAAGGAGGATGCGGTATGAAAAGGGCGGTTTGTCTGGCATTGGCGATGAGTATGGTAATGGGAACAACGGCATTTGCGGCGGAGCGAAATCCGATTGTTCTGGTAAACAGGCAGGAGTTTTTTCCGCAGGATGTGGCAATGCAAAAGGACGGAAAATGGCTGTTTTCTGCGGAGGACTTGGCAGAAATGACGGGAAGTCAGATGATGAATCTGGGAGAGAGCCTACTGTTTACAACGAAAACCGTGGCAGAGGATGCGGAACGGCAGATGGAACGGACGGTTGTTTTGCAGGCGGATGGTATGCTGGATGTAACAGCGAAGGAGAAAGACAGACTGTATTTGGGGGATAAAATCAATCGCGAGAATGGGAAATGCTTTCTGCCTGTACGGGAGTTTGCAAATGAAATGGGATATACTATGACGTGGGACAGATTCTTGGGTTCTGATTGGATTTATCTGAAGGAGTTAAGAACGCCAGATGTGACATTGACGGTGGAATATGATAAAAAAACAAACAGTTTGCAGGGAATGATAAACAATAAAGAGCCGCAGAGCTTTCTGTACGGAAACGCATTTACACTGGAACGGCTGACAGAAAACGGCTGGGAATGCGTGGCAAAGGAAGAACCAAAGACGGGGACAGAGCTTTCGATGCAGCCCACCAGAAGCGAAACAGGCGAAAACGGCATGACCACAATCGAGAAAAAGACAAAAAGGGGGCTTGTGGCAGGCGAATACCGTATGGGGATTCCATTTTCCTTCACCTATTATTACGGGGGGGATCAAGCATCGGCGGCTAAAGCGGCGCTGCGGAAGAATCCGGATAAAAAAGCGTATGATTTCTATTATGCAACCACTGTAGCCGAGCCGAATTTCTATTTCCGCGGAGATGGTCTCGGCAGCACATGGGATGCTGAAATCACGACAAATTATACACTGTATGGTACATTTACTGTGGAATAAGGGGACGAAAGTCCTCTTTTTCTGTTGCAGAAACTATCGCAGAAAGATTGTATTTTGCCACCTTTTGCGGTATGATAAAAGAGGTTTGATAGGGAAACCGATTGCTGAAAAGAAATACAAAGGAGAAACCGAATGTTAGATATTTGTTTATTGGGGACAGGCGGCATGATGCCCATGCCCAGCCGCTTTCTGACAGCCATGCTTGCAAGGCTCAATGGCAGGCTCGCCTTGATTGACTGCGGCGAAGGCACACAGGTAACCATGAAGATGCTTGGATGGGGCTTTAAGGCGATTGATGTGATTTGCTTTACGCATTTCCACGCCGACCATATTTCCGGCCTGCCGGGGCTGCTGCTGACGGTTGGCAATGCCGGACGGACGGAGCCGTTGACGCTGATTGGCCCTGTCGGCCTGCGGCGGATTGTAGAGGGGCTGATCTTGATTGCGCCGGAGCTGCCCTTTCCCATCGAATATATTGAATTGACACAGGATGCACCGAACCCGATTTCTGTGGGGACATTTGAAATTCATCATTGCCCTGCCGACCACATGGTAAAATGCTTTGCTTACCGCATTGATTTGAAACGAAAGGGAAAATTTGATGTGAAAAAGGCGGAGCGGCTGAAGCTGCCGAAGCCTCTTTGGAATAGGCTGCAAAAGGAAGGCACTGTGGAGCATGAGGGCAAGGTCTATACGGCGGATATGGTAATGGGGGAAAACCGCAAGGGCATTTCCGTTGCCTATTGCACAGACAGCCGTCCGGTTGACCGCATTACGAAATTTGTGGAGGGCGTACAGCTTTTTATCTGCGAGGGGATGTATGGCGAGGAGGAAAAAAAGCAGAAGGCAAGAGAAAACAAGCACATGCTCTTTTCCGAGGCAGCACGCATGGCGAAAAATGCCCATGTTGAGCGGCTGTGGCTGACACATTTCAGCCCTTCCTTAAATGAACCGGAGAAATATTTATCGGTGGCGCAGGAGATTTTTCCGCTGACAGAATTGGGAGAGGAACGAAAGTGCATAACCATCGAATTTCCGAAATAAAGAAATTTCCGAAATAAAGAAGCAGTGGAGGAAAGCTATGGAAGAAAAAAAGGATATTTATATATTAGCCATTGAAAGCTCCTGTGATGAAACAGCGGCGGCAGTGGTAAAGAACGGCAGAGAGGTGCTTTCCAATGTGATTTCCTCTCAGATTGCCCTGCACACGCTTTATGGAGGCGTTGTGCCGGAGATTGCCTCCAGAAAGCACGTGGAAAACATTGACGGTGTGATTCAAAAGGCACTGACGGATGCAGGCATGACATTGGAGCAGATGGATGCCATCGGCGTGACCTACGGCCCGGGCTTAGTGGGGGCGCTGTTGGTTGGGCTTGCGGAGGCAAAGGCGATTGCGTATGCAGCAGGAAAGCCTTTAATTGGTGTACACCATATCGAAGGACATATTTGTGCGAACTATATTCAGAATAAGGATTTTGCACCGCCCTATATGGCACTGGTGGTTTCGGGCGGACATTCTCACTTGGTTTATGTTTCCGATTACGGAAAATATGAAATCATGGGACACACCAGAGACGATGCGGCAGGTGAGGCGTATGACAAGGTTGCCCGTGCAATCGGCATGGGCTATCCCGGCGGGCCGAAGATTGATGCCGCAGCAAAGAAGGGAACCCCCGATGCTGTGAAATTCCCCCGTGTTTTTCTGGAGGAGGACAGCTATGATTTCAGCTTCAGCGGCTTGAAATCTGCAGTTTTGAATTATGTGAATAAACAGAAAATGATGGGAGAGGAGATTGTTCCCGAGGATATTGCGGCAAGCTTTCAGCAGTCTGTGGTGGAGGTGCTGGTGAGCAAAACCATGAAGGCGGCAAGGGCACATGGCGTAAAGAAGATTGCTTTGGCAGGCGGCGTTGCCTCCAACAGTGCCCTGCGGAAAAAAATGCAGGAGGCGTGTGAGGAAAACGGCTTTGTGCTGAGCGTGCCTGCACCGATTCTTTGCACCGATAATGCGGCGATGATTGGCTGTGCGGCGTATTATGAATACATTGCGGGCGTGAGAGACGGCTTGGATTTGAACGCAAACCCCAGCTTGAAGCTGGGACAAAGATAAAAAAGTGTATACGCAAGGGAGGAACGAAGTATGGCAAGTATTTTAAACAGATACGAAAACATTATGTCCATGAACGTTTGCGGCATGATCGAATTCGCAGAAGATCCTATGAAGATGGCAAGACATTTATCTCACCACATGGAGGATGACCTCTCCAAGACAAAGCGGGAGGGGGCAGAGCTGATTGCGGAGATTGAAAAGCTGGAGGAGGACAAAACCGTTCCCAATGCGCAGGCACTTTTGGTTGCAAAAAAAGCAGAGCTGATGCGCCTGCATGAAATCCATGAAAAGCTGAACGACCAGATTCGTCAGATTACGGCAATGCGTGCGGCTATCTATGAGGCGGCAAGAAAGAAATAAAAAGAATGACAGAAAAAAAGCAGCTGCGGAAGCATTTTGTCGCAACTGCTTTTTTGTGTGCTTAAAGCATGCCACCGTCAAGCGTGAGGATTTTGCCTGTCAAAAAGGCGACCTTGGGGCTTGCAAGGAAAACTGCCAAATCGGCAACCTCCTCCGGCTGTCCAAAGCGCATAAGAGGAATTTCATCCGCCAAGGCTTGCCGCTCCTCTTGGGTAAAGCAGGCATTCATTTCCGTATCAATGACACCGCAGGAGATGGCATTGACACGGATTTGAGAGGGGCCAAGCTCCTTTGCCATTGCCTTTGTGAAGGCGTTGATGGCTCCCTTGGAGGCGGAATAAACAGCCTCGCAGGAGGCACCCACCTCGCCCCACATGGAAGAAATATTGAGGATGACACCCGCCTTTTCGGAAACCATTGCGGGAACGGCAAGATGGGTGCAGTTCAGTGCAGAGCCGAGATTGACCGAAAGCACACGCTGCCATTCATCCGGTGTCATATCCGTGAATAGGCCGATATGGGAAATGCCTGCATTATTGACAAGAATATCCACACTGCCGAAGGCTTTTGCAATTTCCGCAAAAAGCCTCTGACAGCTTGCATAATCGGAAGCATCAGCCAAAACAGCCAAAACGGAAATGCCCTCGCTTTCCAGAAGTGCCTTGGTCTCCTCAAGCTGTGCGGCGCTTTTGGAGGCATTCAGCACAACATTACAGCCGGCACGCCCGAAGGCAAGCGCAATCGCCTTGCCGATGCCACGGGAGGAGCCTGTCACCAGAACGGTTTTCTTTTTTGATTTCATATCATTCACAGCCTTTTTTATCATTTTTTATTATTCTAAAGGAATTTTTAAGAATTGGCAAGGCTATGACACGTTGGCTTTTGGCGAAGATTGTGCTATACTTTTTTTCACAGGAGAATGAAAACGGAAAGGATGAAACGATAGATGAATCATGATTTTTTTCATAGGGAATGGAATTGGATAGAGCAGCTTTCTCTCTCCTTCCATGTGTTTGCGGCAAACATGAAGGCAATTCTGAAGGTGCTTTTGATTGCTTTTCTGCCGCTTAGTATTTTGGGCAGCGTCATCAATGGGCGAATGCTGAATGCCTATCTGGTGTTTCAGCAGCTTGCGGAGGCAGGTGCAGGGCTGTCCAATGAGGCAGACCTTATCAATGCCGGCGGGCAGGTGCTGTTCCATTCGGGCTTGACGGTTTTGATTAGCCTGTTCTTGCAGCCGGTGGGCATTATTGCGATTGCCAAGGTGGTAAAGCAATTTTTGACGGAGCAGGAAATTTCCTTTGGGATTGCCTTGGGCGAGGCCTTTTCCTTGATGCCTGCGATTGTGGCTTCCGGTATCATTTATGGTGTGCTTGTTTTCTTGGCAAGCCTGCTGATTGTGCCGGGGATTTACCTCAGTGTCGCTTGGGTTTTTTATCTGTATGCCCTTGGCTTGAGCGAGAAAAGAGGGATGGAGGCCCTGCGTTACAGCAGGAGTCTGGTAAGGGGCAGATGGTGGAGAACGCTTGGCTATCTGCTGCTGCTGGCAGTGATTGCAATGCTTTGGAATTCGGCATTTCAGTTGGTTTACAGCCTTTTGCCGCAGGGGCATATTGCAGATGCGGCATATCAGCTTTTGAGCTATTTTTCCGCAGCCTTTGTAACGGTGGGGCAGGTGCTTCTGTTTTTGAACCGAGAGGGGATGGCCTATGGTGTGCCTATGCAGACGGATGCGCCCGCAGAATCGGTGGACGGCACTGTGGAAGGAGAGCCGACGGAAGAAAAGAAAGAGGATTGAGCGAAAAAAGTCCCCGTGTCAGAAGCAGGGGGCTTTTTGTTCGTTTCGTTGAAAAAGAACTATGAAAGTTTTGGCTTTTTTGATATACTCAAAAGAGTACCAAAGGTACGCTTGTAGAAATGAAGAATAGAGGTGCAGTCTATGTATAGTGGAAGTGGAAGCTTTCCGGCAGAAGAAATTAAATATTTGAAATTACTTTCCAATCAGTATAAAACAATCAATAGTGCAGCAACAGAGATTATCAACCTGAAGGCAATTTTGAACCTACCGAAAGGGACAGAGCATTTTGTTTCCGATATTCATGGGGAGGCAGATTCCTTCAGCCATGTGCTGCGAAATGCCTCCGGTGTTATCAAGAACCAGATTAGTGCGATTTTTGGCGAAAGCCTGCGCAGCAGTGAGAAAAAATCTCTCTCAACCTTGATTTATTATCCCGAGCAGAAATTGGAGGAAATGACGGAAACGGAGGAGGAGCTTGAGGAATGGTATAAAATCACATTGCACAGATTGGTAAAAATCTGCAAGGTGGTATCCTCAAAGTATACCCGCTCCAAAGTGAGAAAGGCGCTTCCGCCGGAATTTGCTTATATCCTTGAGGAATTGCTGCATGAAAACAGTGCCAGCGTGGATAAGGATATGTATTATACGGAAATTATACATACTATCATTGACTTGGGGCAGGCAGACCGCTTTATTGTTGCAATGTGCAACCTGATTCAGCGGCTTGCCATTGACCAGCTTCATGTGATTGGGGATATTTATGACAGGGGCCCTCATGCCGCAAGAATCATGGATATTCTGGCATATTATCATTCTGTGGATATTCAGTGGGGCAACCACGATATCGCTTGGATGGGTGCTGCCGCAGGCTGTCAGGCCTTAATCTGCAATGTGTTGCGTATCCAGACCAGATATGCAAATTTGGATACGATTGAGGAGGATTATGGCATTAACCTTTTGCCCTTGGCAACCTTCGCGATGGATAAATACGCCGGGGACCCCTGTGAGCAGTTTAAGCCCAAGGGGGATGAGGTGCTGAGTGATAAGGACTTCAACATGATTGCAAAAATGCACAAGGCAATTTCTGTTATGCAGTGGAAGATGGAGGGACAGATTATCAAGCGCCGCCCCGAGTTCCGCATGGAAAACAGACTGCTGCTGGATAAAATTGATTTTGAAAAGGGCACAGTTTTGGTGGATGGCGTGGAATATCCCATGAATGATATGAATTTCCCTACGATTGACCCGAAGGATCCCTATCGGCTGACCGAGGAGGAGCAGGAGGTTATGGATAAGGTAAAATCCTCCTTTGTCAACAGTGAAAAGCTGCAGCAGCATGTTCGTGTGCTGTATCACAAGGGGAGCATGTATACCATTTTTAACTCCAATTTGCTGTTCCATGGCGGGATTCCCATGAATGCGGATGGCACGCTGAAGGAGGTAACCTTCCGTGGCAAGCAATACAAGGGCATGGAATATCTGGATGCGGTGGAAAGAACCATGCGGGAGGGCTATTTCAATAAGGCGCACACAGAGGCAAAGAGAGAATGTATGGATTACATTTGGTATATGTGGTGCGGCGAGGATTCTCCCCTGTTCGGCAAAAAGAAAATGACAACCTTTGAACGCTATTTCATTGACGATAAGGAAACACATAAGGAGGAAAAAAATCCTTATTATACCCTGCGAAATGAGGAGGCAGTCTGCGAGCATGTTTTGGAGGCCTTCGGCTTAGATCCGAAAACCTCTCATATCATCAACGGACACGTTCCCGTTAAGGTTGTGAAGGGGGAAAGTCCCATCAAGGCAAACGGCAGGTTGTTCGTTATTGACGGGGGCTTCTCCAAGGCCTACCAGAAGGAAACGGGGATTGCGGGCTATACACTGATTTATAATTCGCATGGCATGGTTTTGGTATCGCATGAGCCGTTTGTATCCACAGAAAGAGCCGTTGCGGAGGAAAAGGATATTCTTTCCTCGACAGTTGCACTGCAATATACACAGGACCGTATTCGTGTAAAGGATACGGATATCGGGAAAAAGCTGAAGGAAAGCATTACGGAATTGGAAAAGCTGCTTTACGCATATCAGAACGGTATTATCAAAGAACAGCAATAAGCATAGACAAAAAACAGCTCTCACAAGTTTACGGTGAGAGCTTAGGGTGTCGACAAAGTCGACACCCTAAGTCGAAATCAGGATTTCGACTTGCTAAGACAGAGGAATAAACAGACGAGTTCCATCGGCTCAAAAGCCTTGAAACTCGCTGTTTTCCTCGTCGGAAGTGAATTCCGACTGCGGATTCCATTTGGGAAACGGATTTGTTTCCCAAGCCCTTCCGCT